>NZ_JBEZBW010000036.1:0-71849 GCF_040647305.1 Saccharothrix sp. NPDC042600
AAGGGTGGTTGCCTCCGGCAGGCCGTACGGGGAACGAACCGACGCCCTTCCACCCCCGGGGGCCTGCCGCGCGGCGAGCGCCGCTTTTAGCTCTTGCTCTTCGCTCTTGCTCTTCGCTTTTGATCTCTCCGCTCTTCGCTAGTTCAAATGCGAAGAGGGCCGCTCCCCAAGAGCGGAACCGGTTCCCCAGTCCACTCCAGGGGAGCGGCTCATCCGCGCCCGCCCTCAGAGCTGCGCTTCCAGGTCCTCCTCGGACAACGCGTCAACCTCCAGGAAGATCTCCGCGACCTGCGCCAACCGCCCCGGCACCGACTCATCGGCCTGCATCCGAGCCGCCATAGCCCCCACCGTCAACGTCCCGAACAACGTCCTTACGGTCACCTCCGAGGTGTCCAGCGCCTCCCGCAACCGACCCACGATCATGGTCGCCAGCACCGAATCCCCGCCCAGCGCGAAGAACGGGTCGTCCAACCCCACCCGCTCGACGCCCAGCACCTCGGCCCACACCTTCGCCAGCACCTGCTCCACCGGGGTCACCGGAGCCACGTAGCTCTCGGTCTCGGCCTGCCAGGAAGCAGCCACCGCCTTGCGATCGACCTTCCCGTTGGCGGTCAACGGCATCTCGTCCAGCACCACCACCCGCACCGGCACCATGTGCGGCGGCAACAGGGACCGCACAAAGGAACGCACCTCTTCGCCATCAACCGCAGCACCATCAACCGCACCAGCCACGGCCGCCACCAACTGCGACCCCGCCACACCGGCCACACCGCGTCGCACACCGGGATGCTCGGCCAGCGCCGCCTCGACCTCGCCCAACTCGATGCGCATGCCGCGCACCTTCACCTGGTGGTCCCGACGCCCCAGGAACTCGACCGTCCCGTCCGGCCAGTACCGCGCGAGGTCACCCGTCCGGTACCAACGTCGGCCTTCATGACCCACGAACCGGTCCGCCGTGCGCGAAGGGTCAGCCCGATAGCCATGCGCGACGCCATCCCCGCCGATCCACAGCTCCCCGGTCACCCAATCCGGGCAGTCCCGACCCCGCACATCGACCACCCGCAGCGCCACGTTCCGCAAAGGCGTGCCATAAGGGACGGACCGCCAGTGCGGCGGCACCCCGGTCGACGCGTCCACCTCGCACACCGTGGAGTGGATGGCGGTCTCGGTCGTGCCGCCCAACCCGGCGAACCGGCACGCCGGGGCCTGCGCGTGCACGCGCCCCGGCAGGTCGGTCCCCACCCAGTCACCGCCCAGCAGCACCGTGCGCAGCTCGGCCAGCTCACCGGGCCGAGCGGCCACCAGCAGCATGTCCAGCAGCGCCGGCACGCAGTTGACCAGCGTCACCCCACGAGCCGCCGCGAGTTCGACCCACTGGCGGGCGTCCTTGCGGTCGCCCGCCTCCACCAGCACGACCGCGCCGCCCGCCGCCAGCAGCCCGAACACGTCGTAGACGGACAGGTCGAACTCCAGCGCCGACACCGCGAGGCACCGGTCGTCCGGCCCGACCCCGAACCGCTCGTTCAGGTCGTCGATCGTGTTCACCGCCGCCCGATGCGGCACCTCGACACCCTTGGGCTCACCGGTCGAGCCGGACGTGAACAGCACATACGCCACGTCCTCCTCCCCACCCCGCACCGGCTCGGCCAACGGCTCAACCAACCGCTCGGCCAACGGCTCAACCAACCGCTCAACCAACGGCTCGATCGCGCCCAACACGTCCGTCAACACATGCTCAAGCCCCGCGATGCGCCGAATCCGCTCGGCCCGCGCCGGCGGCTGGTCCACGCCGATCGGCACGTACCCCGCGCCCGCCGCCAACACACCCAGCACGGCCGCGATCTGGTCCGGTCCCTTGGGCATGCTCACCCCGACCAGGTCGCCGACCGAAACACCCTTGTCCCGCAACGAAGCCGCGATCCGCAACGCCCGGTCCGCCAACTCGCCATAGGTCAGCGCACCATCCCGGCCCCACAACAACGCGGGCGCGTCCGGGGTGCGGCGGGCCTGCGCGAAGAACCCGTCCTGCAACAGGTTCCCGCTGCGCGGCCCGTCCGTCGCGTTGGCCCGCGCACGAACCTCCAACTGGGCAGCCGGCAGCGCGTTGCCGACCGGCAGCTCCCACACGTCGTCACGCTGCCCCAGGCTCGTGACCAGGTCCCGGAACGCGGCGAACATCGCGTCCACCACGCCCTCGGGGAACGACCCCTCCCGCACGTCCCAGTTGATCAGCAGGCCTTCGTTGACCTCGGTGACCTGCGCGTCCAGCAGCACCTGCGGGCCCTGGGAGATGATCCACACCGCGTCGCCGAAGCAGCGGCGCACCCGCGCGTCGAACAGCTCGCCCAGGTTCAGGGCGCTGGTGAACACGACCGGGGCCAGCACCTGCTCGCCGTGGTGGCGGGACAGGTCGCGCAGCACCTCCACGCCGGAGTACGCCGAGTGCGCGGCGTCCTCGTGCATGCGGGCCTGCAACGCCTTGGCGTGCTCGGCGAAGGGGGCCTCCTCCGACAGGTCCACCTCCAGCAGCACCGAGGAGGTGAAGTCGCCGACCAGCTTGTCCACGTCCGGGTGGGTGCTCTGCCGGTCGAACATCGGCAGGTTCATCAGGAACCGGGGCTGCGCGCTCCACGCCGACAGCGTCTCGGCGAACGCGGCGGCCACCGCCATGGCCGGGGTGACGCCGTGCTCGTGGGCGCGGGCGGCCAGCCGCTTGCGGTCCTCGGGCGCGAGCCAGTGGTGCCGGCGGGTCACGCGTGACGAGTCGCCCTCCACCAGCGGCAGGTCCGGCGCGGTGGGCAGCTCGGGGATCCGGTGCTGCCACCACTGGCGGGCCTGCTCGCGCTCGGCGGCCTTGGTGACCTCGCGCTCGGCCAGGTAGCGCGGGTAGCTGTAGTCGATGGGCGCGGGCTCGTGGTCGGGCTCGTCGTAGTAGCGGGCGAGGTCGGCCAGCAGGACCCGGTAGCTCAGGGCGTCCGCGGCGAGCATGTCCACGTCCACGTGCAGCCGCGCCTTCCCGCCGGGCAGGCGGGAGAGCTGGATCTTGAACACCTCGCCGCGCGCCACGTCCAGGCGGGCGTGCGAGGAGGCGTCTCGCAGCTCCTCCAACGTCCGCTCGACCACGTCGTCGGCGGCCTCGCGCAGGTCGTGCACGACCACCGGGTCCTGGCGGCGCCGCGGCAGGATGCGCTGGCGGCCGTCGTCGCCGAACTCCGCGCGCAGCATCCCGTGCCGCGCCACCAGCTTGCGCACCGCGTCGGCGAGGCGCTCCGGGTCGAGGTCCGGCCCGTCGAACTCCACGTACAGGTGGGCGGCGACGGACCCGAGGGTGGCCTCCTCGTCGCGGCCGATCCAGTAGGCGTGCTGCATCAGGGCGAGCGGGAACGGCGCGTCCTCGTCGACCTCGACCGCCGGCTCCGGCTCGGGCGCGACGCCGGCCGCCTCGGCCAGGATCTCCCGCCAGCCGGCCAGCGTCGGGCGCTTGGCCAGCAACGCGAACGGCACCTTGATGCCGCGCCGGCGCCACCTGTTGGCCACCTGCATGAGCTGGATGGAGTCCAGACCCCACTCGATCAGGCTGTCCTGGTCGGACAGGCCCGCGGCCTCGGGTCCCAACAGGTCGGTGACCTCGCGCAGGAGTTCCCCCGCCGTCGGCTGCTGACTCACCACGTGCCCAGCTCCACTTCGAACTCGTCGATCTCTGCTTCGGAAACGTCCACCAGGGCCGTGTCCCGCGTGGTCGGCGCGCTGCCCGCCAACGCGGTGCGGAACGAGGAGACCAGGCCGGGTTCGTCGGCCCCGACCACCTCCACCCGCAACTCGTCGCCGATGACGACGGCGTTGACCTCCAACGCCCAGTGCTCCACCTTCGCCGGCACGCGCAGCACCGGCGCCTCCGGCGCGGGCGTCCACGGCGACCCGTCGCCCACGCGCAGCCGGCCGTGGTAGTTGACCACGATCGTCGGTTCCCGCAGGCCCGCGAGCGGGCGGACCAGGCCGTAGCCGATGCCGTTGTCGGGCAACGAGTCCAGCTGGTCCTTGATGTCGCGCAGCCGCGCGCCGGGGCGCAGCCGGACGGGGAAGACCGTGGTGAACCAGCCGACCGTGCCGGACAGGTCCACGCCGGGCGCGATGTGCTCTTCGCGCCCGTGGCCTTCGACGGCCACCACGACATCGCCCTTGCGCCCGCGCCACGACTCCACTGCCTGCGCGAACGCCGAGAGCAGCAGTTCCCGCACACCGGCTTGCTCCGCGCCCTCGGGCAGCGGCGCCGAGAACGCGGTGACGTGCCCGCCGCCCCTGGTCAGCACGGGGTCCGCGCCGTCGAGGACGTCCCGCCACAGCCCGGTCTCGCCGCCGCGCTCCTGCGCGGCCAGCAGTTCGGCCCAGCGGCGGAAGGACGTGCCGGTGCGGGTCAGCGGGCGGCCGGCCCAGGCGTCGGCGAGGTCGTCGGAGAGGATGCGCCACGACACGCCGTCCACCACCAGGTGGTCGGCGACGACCAGCACCCGGTCGGGGGCGAACCACACGACCTGGACCAGCCGGTCGGGGGTGAGGCGGTCGCGGGCGGCGAGCAGCTCGTCGTCCAACCCCCGCTCGGCCTTGCGGATGATCTCCCTGGCGTCGAACGACTCCTCGGGCACGACCAGCGTGCTGCCGTCCCACCGGGCGCGCAGCACGTCGTGCCGGTCCAGGACCGCCTGGACGGTGCGGACCAGCCCGTCCTCGGTCAGACCTCCGGGGGCCACCAGCAGCATCGCCTGCGCGAGGCCGCCCTTGGTCCACCGCATGATCGGGGTCGGTGCGACGCGGCCCACCGGGTCGTCGGTCGTGACCACGGCCGCCGCGGTGAGCGCCGCGAGGGCCGCCGGGGTGCGGTGCTCGAACACCTGTCGCGGCGTGATCGCCACCCCGGCCTTGCGGGCGCGGCTGACCAGCTGCACGGACATGATGCTGTCACCGCCCAGCGCGAAGAAGCTGTCCTGCGCGCCGACCTGCGGCAGTCCGAGCACCTCCGCGAACAACGCGCACAGCACGGCCTCGCGCTCGGTGGCCGGCTCGGCGTGACCGGCCAGCGCCGCGAAGTCCGGCGCGGGCAGGGCCTTGCGGTCCAGCTTGCCGCTCGGGGTGAGCGGGAGTTCGGGCAGTTCGACCACGACCGCCGGGACCATGTGCTCGGGCAGCACGCGGGCCAGGTCGTCGCGGATGTCGGCCCGGCCCACGACGTAGGCGACGAGCCGGTCGTCCCGCACCACCACGGCCGCCTGCCGGACACCCTCGACCGCGCTCGCGGCGGCCTCGACCTCGCCCAGCTCGACCCGGAAGCCCCGCAGCTTGACCTGGTCGTCGGTGCGGCCGAGGTACTCCAGGGCGTCTCCCCGACGCCGCACCAGGTCGCCCGTGCGGTAGAGGCGCTCGCCGGGCGCGAACGGGTCGGCCACGAAACGACTCGCCGTCAGCGCCGGGCGGTTGAGGTAGCCCCGCGCGAGCTGGACACCGCCCAGGTACAGCTCCCCCGCGACGCCGTCCGGCACCGGGCGCAGCGCGCGGTCCAGGACATGGACCTGCGTGTTCCACACCGGGCGGCCGATCGGCACCGTCGTCTCACCGGTGCCTTCGGACACCGGCCAGTACGTCACGTCCACAGCCGCTTCCGTCGGGCCGTACAGGTTGTGCGTGTGCGGCAGAGCCTGCGCGATGTCCGACGGAAGGGCTTCGCCGCTGCAAATCACCCGCCGCAAGGACTCCGGCCGGGCACCCGACTCCACGAAAGCCCTCAACATCGACGGCACGAAATGCACCGTCGTGACCCGCTCACGATCGATGAGATCCGCCAGATAAGCCGGGTCCTTGTGACCCTCCGGCTTCGCCACGACCAGCGTCGCACCGGTGATGAGAGGCCAGAAGAACTCCCACACCGACACGTCGAAACTCGACGGCGTCTTCTGCAACACCCGATCGTCAGCGGTCAGGCCGTACTCGTCCTGCATCCACAACAACCGGTTCACGATCGCCCGGTGTTCGACCACCACACCCTTGGGACGCCCCGTAGAACCCGACGTGTAGATGACATAGGCGGGATCGCCCGGCCTGGACTTCGCCGGTTCCGCGATCTCGCCGTCGCTCAGCAAGCCCGGCTCCAGCACGACCGTGGGCTGGGCGTCCTCGATCATCATGGCCAACCGGTCCGCCGGATACGACGGGTCCAAGGGCAGATAAGCCGCACCGGCCTTGACCACACCCACCAGAGCCACGACCAGGTCCAGCGAACGGTCCATCCGCACGCCCACCACGTGACCCGGACCCACGCCACGGCCCGCCAACCGACCGGCCAACTCGGAAGCCCGAGCGTCCAACTCGGCGTAGGTGGTGCCGACGCCCTCGAACACCACAGCGGTCGCGTCGGGGGTGCGGGAAGCCTGTGCCGCCAACAACTCCGCGAGGGTCGTGGCCGGCACGGGGCGGTCGGTGGTGCGGGCGAGAGCGGCCTCCCGCTCCTCCGGCGTCAGCACGCTGAACCGGGACAGCGGCCGGTCCGGGGCCGCGACCAGGTCGTCCACCAGTCGGACGAACCGGGCGACGACGGCCTCCACCGTGGCCCGGTCGAACAGGTCCTCCGCGTAGACCAGCCAGCCGTCCAGGCCGCCGTCGCCGCCGTGCTCGAACAGGTGGAACGACAGGTCCAGCCGGGCGGTGTAGAAGTCGACGTGCTGTTCGCGCAGGGACGCCGCGCCGAACGGCACCGGCCCGCCGGGGGCCTGGTTGAACGCGAGCATCACCTGGAACAGCGGGTGCCGGCCCAGCGACCGGGCCGGGTTGAGCGCCTCCACCAGCCGTTCGAACGGCAGGTCCTGGTGGGCGAACGCGGCCAGGTCGGTGCGCCGCACCCGGTCCAGCAACTGCCGGTAGGTCGGGTCGCCGCTGAGGTCGTTGCGCAGCACCAGGTTGTTGACGAAGAACCCGACCAGGCCGTCCAGGGCGGCGTCGGTGCGGCCGGCGACGGGCGCGCCGATCGGGACGTCGTCGCCCGCGCCGAGGAGGTTGAGCAGGGCCGCGACCGCGGCCTGCACGGTCATGAACACCGTGCCGCCGGACTGGCGGGCCAGCTCCGCCAGCGCCCGGTGGGTGCGCGGTGAGAGCCGGAACGGCACCGCGTCGCCGGCGTAGGTCGCCTCGGCGGGGCGGGGGCGGTCGGTCGGGAGGGTGATCTCCTCGGGCAGCCCGGCCAGCGCGGCGGTCCAGTGGGCGAGCTGTTCGGCGGCGAGGCTCTTGGGGTCGGCGTCGTTGCCGAGCAGGTCGCGTTGCCACAGCGCGTAGTCCGCGTACTGGACCGGCAGCGGGGCCCAGCCGGGGGTCCGGCCGCGCTCGCGTTCGGTGTAGGCGGTGGCGAGGTCGGCGACCAGGCGTTCGGCGGACCAGCCGTCACTGGCGATGTGGTGCGTGAGCAGGGACAGCACGTGGTGGTCGCCGACCCGGTGGAGCCTGGCCTCGAACGGCGGTTCGCGGTCCAGCTCGAACCTGCGGGCGGCGGCGTCGCGCGGGTCGCCGGTGTCCTTGATCAGGGTCGGCAGGACGTCCAGGACCTGCTGGTACGGCTTGCCCTCGAACTCGGGGTAGACGGTGCGCAGGACTTCGTGGCGGCGGACGACGTCGGCGAGGGCGAGGCCGAGGGCGTCCACGTCCAGGCGGCCGTCGATGCGGACGGCGAACGGGACGTTGTAGGTCGCGCTCGGGCCTTCGAGGCGGTAGAGGAACCACAGGCGCTGCTGGGCCGAGGACAGCGGGGTGCGGCGCGGGCGTGGCATCGGGGTGAGGGCGGGGCGCTTGCGCCCGCCGCCGTCGAGCAGGGCCGCGAGCCCGGCGACCGTCGGGGCGTCGAAGACCTCGCCGATGGCCAGTTCCACGTTGAGGTCCGCGCGGATGCGGCCGACCAGGCGGGTGGCGAGCAGGGAGTGACCGCCGAGGGCGAAGAAGTCGTCGTGGCGGCCGACCTCGGGGACGCCGAGGAGTTCGGCGAACAGCGCGGCGAGGGTGCGTTCGGCGCGGGTCCGCGGTTCTTCGTGGCGGGTGGCCGCGGTCACCTCGGGCTCGGGCAGCGCCTTGCGGTCGAGCTTGCCGCTCGGGGTGAGCGGGAGTTCGGGCAGCACCACGATGGTCGAGGGGACGAGCTGCTCGGGCAGGCCGGCCGCGACCGCCGCGCGGAGGGCGGCGGGGTCGAGCGCCGGCCTCCGGCCCCCGTCACCATTCTCCCACGCCCCACCGACAATTCCGGCACCACCGACAACCTCCGCCCCACCAGCGGCACCGGCGGCACCGGCGGCACCGGCGGTCTCAGCGGGCACGACGTAGGCGATGAGTTGCTGGCGGCCGGTGTGGACCGTCGCCGCTGCCGCTCGCACGCCGGGCAGAGCCGTGAGAGCCGCCTCCACCTCGCCCAGCTCGATGCGGAAACCGCGCAGCTTCACCTGGTCGTCGGTCCGGCCCAAGTACTCCAGGGCGTCGCCGGTCCAGCGCACCAGGTCACCAGTGCGGTACAGGCGCTCGCCGGGCGCGAAAGGGCTGGCCACGAAACGACTCGCCGTCAGCGCCGGGCGGTTCAGGTAGCCCTGCGCGAGTTGCACGCCGCCCAGGTACAGCTCCCCCGCCACGCCCGGTCCGACCGGCTTGAGGAACCGGTCCAGGACGTACACCTGCGTGTTCCACACCGGCCGGCCGATGGGGACGGTGCCCTGGCCCGCGCCCTCGGTCACCGGCCAGTACGTGACGTCCACGGCCGCTTCCGTCGGGCCGTACAGGTTGTGCGTGTGCGGCAGGGCGCGGCCCAGGTCGGACGGCAGCGCCTCGCCACTGCAGATCACCCGCCGCAGGCTTTCCGGCCGGGCGCCCGATTCGACGAAAGCCCTCAACATCGACGGCACGAAGTGCACCGTCGTGACCCGCTCCCGGGCGATCAGGTCGGCGAGGTACGCCGGGTCCTTGTGCCCCTCGGGCTTCGCCACGACCAGCGTCGCACCGGTGACCAGCGGCCAGAAGAACTCCCACACCGACACGTCGAAACTCGACGGCGTCTTCTGCAACACCCGGTCATCAGCGATCAGGCCGTACTCGTCCTGCATCCACAGCAACCGGTTCACGATCGCCCGGTGCTGCACCACAACACCCTTGGGACGACCCGTCGAACCCGACGTGTAGATGACATAAGCGGCATCACCCGGGCGAGGCGGTACGACCTCGGCGATCTCGCCGTCGGCCAGAAGGCCCGGCTCCAGGACCACCGTGGGCCGGGCATCCTCGATCATCATGGCCAACCGGTCCGCCGGATACGACGGGTCCAAGGGCAGGTAAGCCGCACCGGCCTTGACCACACCCACCAGAGCCACGACCAGGTCCAGCGAACGGTCCATCCGCACGCCCACCACGTGACCCGGACCCACGCCACGACCCGCCAACCGACCGGCCAACTCGGACGCCCGCGCGTCCAACTCGGCGTAGGTGGTGCCGACGCCCTCGAACACCACAGCGGTCGCGTCGGGAGTGCAGGAAGCCTGTGCCGCCAACAACTCCGCGAGGGTCGTCTCGGGGACCTCCACCGACGGCCCGACCAGGCGGGCCTGTTCGTCGGGGTCGAGGAAGTCCAGGTCGCGCAGCCGGCGGTCGGGGCCGGTGAGGCCGGCGGCGAGCAGGCGTTCCAGGTGGGTCAGGAAGCGGTCGACGGTGGCCGCGGTGAACAGTTCCGTCGAGTACGTGGCCTCCACGCGCATCCGGCCGTCGGTCAGGAACGCCTCCAGCGCCAGGTCGAACTGGGTGGTGTCGTTGTGCACCGTCTCCCAGCTCGCCTCCACGCCGGGCAGCTGGAAGCCCTGCAACCCCTGGGTCAGGAACAGCAGCATCACGTCGAACAGCACCGACCGGCCCGGCACGCGCGGCGGGCGCAGGCGTTCCACCAGCAGGTCGAACGGCAGGTCCTGGTGGGCGTAGCCGTCGGTGCACACCTCCTGCACGCGAGCCACCAGGTCGGCGAACGTCGGGTCGCCGGACAGGTCCGCGCGCAGCACCAGCGTGTTGCCGAAGTTGCCGATGAGCCGTTCGACCTCGCCGGCGTCGCGGTTCATCGACGCCGACCCGATCGGCACGTCCGTCGCGCCGGTGTACCGGCCCAGCAGGGCGGCGTACGCGGCGAACACCACCATGAACGGCGTGACGCCCCGGGCCTGCGCGAACTCGGCGATCCCGTCGGTCACGGCGGTGTCGAACGTGCGGAACCGGCGGTCGCCGCGGTCCGAGCGCAGGGCCGGGCGGGGCAGGTCGGTGGGCAGCGGCAGGTTCTCCGGCATCGGGTCCAGCGCGCGCCGCCAGTGGTCGAGGTCGCGGGCCAGGCGCTCGTCGGTGAACGTCCGGCGCTGCCACACCGCGAAGTCCGCGTACTGCACGGGCAGCGGCTCCAGGCCGGCGGGCTGCCCGGTGGTGTCCTCGCGGTAGAGCGCGGACAGGTCCCGGGACAGGGTGTTGAAGGTGAAGCCGTCCCACGCGATGTGGTGCACGGTCAGCACCAGCACGTGGTCGTCGTCGGCGCGGCGCAACAGCCGCAGCCGCAGCGGGTGGTCGCGGCGCAGGTCGAACACGTACCCCGACTCGGCTCGGGCGACCTTGCGCACGGTCCGCTCGCGCTCCTCGGGGGTGAGGCCGCGCAGGTCGGACTCGGGCATGGTGACCACCGCGTACGGGTCCACGACCTGGCGCGGCTCGCCGTCGTCGCCGGCGGTGTAGCGGGTGCGCAGGATCTCGTGCCGCTCCACCAGGCGTTGGAACGAGCGGTGCAGGGCGGCGGTGTCCAGCGCGCCGCGCAGCTCGATCGCCAGGCACACGTTGTAGGCCGGGCTGTTCGGCGCGATCTGCTGGAGGAACCACATGCGGGACTGCGCGTAGGACAGCGGCAGGTCGTCGTCGGAGGTCCGCTTCGGGATCTGCGTCGTGCTCGCCAGACCGGCCTGCGCCAGCCGTCGGCGCAGGAGTTCGCGCTTGCGGGCGGCCAGGTCACTCACCAGGGGTCTCCTTCGCGATCAGCGCCAGCGCGGTGAACCACTCGCGCGAGAGCTGGTGGATCCGGTCTTCGCTGAACAGGGCGGCCGGCCACTGCCAGTCCGCTTCGAGGGTGTCGCCGCGCACGAGCGCGTTGAGCACCAGGCAGTACGGCGCGGGCATGGCGTCGTCGACGCCGCCGCCCATCGCGCCCACCTCGGGCGCGCCGGACCACGGTTCGCCGGCGCGCTCGCCGAGGGTGAGCCGGCCCAGGTAGTTGAACTCGACCTGCGGCTCGGGCAGGGCCGCCAGCTCCGCGGCCGTGTCGGGGTTGAGGTGGCGCAGCAGGCCGTGGCCGATGCCCTTGTCGGGCAGCGCGAGCTGCTCGTTGACCCGCAGGAGTCCCTTGTGGACGCTCGCGGTCAGGTCGCCCGGGTCCACCCGGACCGGGAAGACGCTGGTGAACCAGCCGACCGTGCCGGACAGGTCCGCGCCGGGCACGACCGCCTCCTCCCGGCCGTGGCCCTCCAGCGCCAGCAGCAGCGAGGTGTCGTCGGCCGTGCCGCGCCACCGGGCCACGGCGTGCGCGAGGCCGGCGAGCAGGACGTCGTCCACGGTGACGCCGTGCCGCGCGGGGACCGTGGTCAGCAGCGCGGCGGTGGTGTCGGCGTCGAGGACCGTGCGGGTGGCGCGCATGGTGGCGCGGGTGTCCACCGCGGGGTCGAGGCGGCGGGCGCCCAGCACGGGGTCGGGGCCGGACAGGACGTCCCGCCACAGCGGCAGTTCGGCGGTCCTGGCGCGGGCCGCTCCGGTCAGGCCCACCGCCCACTCGCGGAACGACGTGCCGACCGGCGGCAGTTCGCGCCCGGCCCACAGGTCGGCCAGCTCGGGCACCAGCACGCCCCAGGACGCGCCGTCCACGACCAGGTGGTGCAGCAGGACCAGCAGGCGGCCGGCGCGGGTCGGGCCGGTGTCGAACCACACGAACCGGACCATGTCGCCGGTCGCGGGCCGCAGCCCGGCCAACTCCTCCTCCATCACCGCGCTGAGCTGTTCGGCGATGTCGGCGTACTCCAGGTCCGAGGCGTCGATCCGGCGCACGCACGCGTCCGCGTCCACGGCTCCGCGCGGCCGGACGGTGAACGTGCCGTCGAACGTCGCCCGCAGCACGTCGTGCCGGTCGAGCAGGGCCGCGACGAGACCCACCAGCCGGTCCCGGGTCAGCTCGGCGGGCGTGCACAGCATGCGCGCCTGGCTGAGCCGGTCGTAGGGGGCGTTGTCGTTGAGCCAGTGCAGCATCGGGGTCAGCGGCACCTCGCCGATCCCGGCGTCGGACGGTCCGCCGTGGACGGCGTCGCGGACGACCCGGGCGAGGCCGGCGACCGTGCGGTGCTCGAAGACGTCCTTGGGGCTGAACGACAGCCCCGCGCCGCGCGCCTTGCTGACCAGCCGCATGGACACGATGCTGTCGCCGCCCAGCGCGAAGAAGCTGTCGTCCGCGCCCACCTCGGGCAGGCCCAGGACCTCGGCGAACAGGTCGGCGATCCGGCGTTCGCGGTCGCCTGCGGGTGGTCGGGACGCCGTCGTCGTGTAGTCCGGCGCGGGCAGCGCCTTCACGTCGAGCTTGTCGTTGCGGGTCAACGGGAACCGGTCCACGGCGACGACGGCCGCGGGCACCATGTGCTCGGGCAGGGCCGCCGCGACCCGTTCCCGCAGGCCCTCGGTGCCGCTCGCCACGACGTAGGCGACGAGCCGCTTCACGCCCGGCACGTCCTCGCGCGGCACCACGACGGCCCGTTCCACGCGCTCGTCGCGCAGCAGCACGGCCTCGATCTCGCCCGGCTCGATGCGGAACCCGCGGATCTTGACCTGGTCGTCCACCCGGCCCAGCAGCTCGATCAGGCCCTCGGCGTTCCACCGGGCCACGTCGCCGGTGCGGTACATGCGGGTGCCGGGCGGGCCGAACGGATCGGCGACGAACCGCTCCGCCGTGGTGCCCGGCCGCTTGAGGTAGCCCCGGGCCAGGCCCGCGCCGGCCAGGTACAGCTCGCCCTCCACCCCGACCGGGCACGGCCGCAGGTGGCGGTCCAGCACGTAGGCCTGCGCGTTGCCTACCGGCGAACCGATGCACGGGTTCTCGGTGCGGTCGAAGTCGCACGCCGCCGAGTCCACGGTGCACTCGGTGGGCCCGTAGAGGTTCCACACGGCCAGGTCGGGCTCGTCGCGCAGCGACCGCCACAGCGACGGCGGCACCGCCTCGCCGCCCACGCCCAGCACCTTCAGCCCGCCGCGCCAGCCCGGTTCGGCGGCCACCTGCGCCAGCAGCGACGGCGACAACTCCACGAACTCGATGCGGTGGTCGTTGAGGAACGCGCGCAGCAGGTCGGCGTCGCGGCGGACGTCGGCGGGCACCAGGTGCATCTCGTGCCCGGCGAACATCCACAGCATCGGCTGCCAGGACGCGTCGAACGCCATCGGCCACGCGTGCGCGACCCGCAGCGGCCGGCCCAACCGGGCCTGGGCCGGGTCGAACAGGTCGGCGCGGTGGCTGACCAGCAGGTTGCGGATCGACCGGTGCGGCACGACGACGGCCTTGGGCGTCCCCGTCGAACCGGACGTGTAGATGACGTACGCGGGGTGCTCGGGCCGGGGCGCGGTGGGCAGGTCGTCGCCGGGGACGCCCGTGACGTCGGGCAGTCCGGTCAGCACGATCGCCGGGTCGGCGTCGGCGAGCATGAAGTCGATGCGCTCGGCCGGCCACTCCGGGTCCACCGGCAGGTAGGCCGCGCCGGCCTTGAACACGGCCGCGAGCGCGACCAGCATGTCCGGCCCGGCGGGCATCTTCAGGGCGACGATCTCCTCCGGCCCGGCGCCCCGCTCCACGAGGACCCGGGCGACCTGGTTGGCGCGGGTGTTCAGCTCGGCGAACGTGAGCCTCTCCGCGCCCGCGACGACCGCCACCGCGTCGGGCGTGCGGCGGGCCTGCTCGGCCAGCACCTCGGGCAGGGTCGCGGCGGGGACGTCGAGCGCCTTGCCGGTGCCGTAGCGGCGCAGGTCGGCCAGTTCGGCGTCGCTGAGCAGGGTGACCCGGGTGGCCTCGGTGGTCGGGTCGGCGACGAAGGTCCGGGCGGCGCGCTCGAACCACGCGGCGACGCGCTGCGCCCACCGCGCGGGGAACACGTCCGGTCGGTGCTCGAACACCACCGACAGCCGCTCCTCCGCCGCGACCGCGAGGGTCAGCGGGTAGTGGGTGGAGTCCTCGACCTCGACGCGGGTGATCGCGAGCCCCGCTTCCCGCTCGGCCGCCGCGACGGCGTCCCGGTCGACGGGGTAGCTCTCGAAGACCACGAGCGTGTCGAACAGGTCGCCGTGGCCGGCCGCGCGTTGCACGTCGGTCAGGCCCAGGTGCTGGTGCTCGATCAACCGCCCCTGCTCGTCCTGCACGGACTTGAGCACGTCCCGCAGGGTGCCGTCCACCCGGACGCGGACCGGGACGGTGTTGATGAACAGGCCGACCATGCCCTCCACGCCGGGCAGGTCGGCGGGGCGACCGGACACCGTCGCGCCGAAGACCACGTCGTCGCGGTTGGTCAGGCGGGCCAGCAGCAGACCCCACAGGCCTTGGACGACCGTGTTCACGGTCAGGCCGTGCTCGCGGGCGCGGGCGTAGAGGCGCTCGGACAGGTCCCGCGGCAGGTCCAGGCGGAGCTTGTCCGGGCGGGTGGGCGACTTCGGCGCCGCGGGGGCGAGCAGGGTCGGGCCTTCGAGGTCGCCCAAAGCCTCCTGCCAGGCCTTGACGGACGCGTCGCGGTCCCGGTTCGCCAGCCACACCAGGTAGTCCCGGAAGGGTCGGGGCGCGGGCGGCGTCGTGCCCCGGTAGAGGGCGAGCAGGTCGCCGACCAGCAGGGGCAGCGACCAGCCGTCGAGCAGGACGTGGTGGTTGCTCAGCACCAGCCGGTGCTCGCCGTCCGCCAGCTTGACCAGGGTCATGCGCAGCAGCGGCGGGTCGTCGAGCTGGAACTTCACCTTTCGGTCGCGAGCGAGGAAGTCGGTGAACTGGTCCTCGGTCAGCTCAAGCGACTCCCACGGCAGCTCGACCTCGCGCAGCACCACCTGGACCGGCTCGTCCACGTCCTCGTGCACGAACGCGGCGCGCAGGTTGGCGTGCCGCTCCAGGAGGGCCTGGGCGGCGGCGCGCAGCCGGTCCGGGTCGACGTCGCCGGTCAGGCCCAGCACGAACTGGACCGTGTAGACGTCGTCGGCGGTCTCGTCGTAGACCGCGTGGAACACCATGCCCTGCTGCAACGGGGACAGCGGCAGCACGTCCTCGATCGGGTCGCTCACTTCTTCCGCCATTTCGCCGCGATCTTGTCGAGTTGGGCCTGCTTGAGCGACACCAGCGGGACGTCGGACAGCGTCAGCCCGGACACCCCGCCCCTGGCCTCGGCGACCAGCGCGTCCAGCGCCCGCCGCCACTTCCCGGCCAGGTCCGCCACCTGCCGGTCGTGGTCGGTGTAGGACCAGGTGGCCTTGATGACGGGACCGTCCGCGCGGTCCTCGGTCACCACGTCGATCTCCAGCGGCCGGTGCTGGGTGGTCGGCGCGGGCAGCCGCTCGGGCGCGGGGACCCAGAAGCCGTCGGCGCCGCCGACGTCGAAGCGGCCCAGGTAGTTGAAGCCGATCTCCGGGTCGGGGGCGGTCAGGCGGTCGCGCAGGAGGCCGTGGCCGATGCCGTTGTTCGGCACCGCGCGCAGGGTCTCCTTGACCCGCTTGAGGGTGTCGCCCGGGGTGGGCGCGGGGTCGAGGCGGACCGGGAAGACGGTGGTGAACCAGCCGACCGTGCGGGACAGGTCCGCACCCGGCACCAGGTGCTCCTCGCGGCCGTGGCCTTCCAGCGCGACCCGTTCTCCTCGGCCCAGGGCCGTGGCGAGGGCGGCCAGCAGCACCTCTTGCGTACCCGTGCGGAACGCCGCCGGCACCTCGCGCAACAGCGCTTCCGCCTGCTCGCCGCCGATCTCGACGGTGTGGCGGCCGGCGGTCGGGCGTGGGCCACGCCCCCCGGTTTCCATTGTCCCACGGGGGTACGACATCGCGGCCGGGTCGGCGGCCAGGGCGCGGCTCCACCAGTCGGCTTCGGCGTCGCCCGGGGTGGGCAGGTTGCGGGCCCACCAGCGGAAGGACGTCGGGACCGGCTCCAGCTTCGCCGGGTTGCCCTCGCGGCGGGCGGTGAAGGCCTGCTCCAGGTCCGCCGCCAGGACGCGCCAGGACACGCCGTCCACCGCGAGGTGGTGCAGCACGAGCAGCAGGCGGCCGGGGGTGCTCTCCCCCAGGTCGAACCAGGTCGCCCGCAGCAGCACGCCTTCGGCCGGGTCGAGTTCGGCCACCGACCGCTCGTGCTCGGCGCGCACGACCGGTTCCAGGTCGCCCTCGACCCGCACGTGGGTCAGGTCGGCGGTGACGGTCCCGGCGGGCGGCACGTGGAGCGCGCCGCTCACCAGTCGGGCCCGGAGCAGGTCGTGGTGGTCGAGCAGCGCCTGCACGGCCTCCTCGAACACCTGCGGCCCGAACGCCGGCGGCACCCGCAGCAGCGCCGACTGGGCCATGCGCGGGTCGCCGGACTCGGCCCACCAGCGCATGATCGGCGTCAGCGGCACCTCACCGACGCCCAGGGCGCGGTCCTCGTCGTGCTGGACGGGCGGGTCGCCGACGACCCGGGCCAGCGCGGCGGCGTTCTGGAACTCGAACACCTGGCGCGGCGAGATCCGCAGACCGGCCGCGCGCGCCTTGCCGACGAACTGGATCGACAGGATGCTGTCGCCGCCGAGGGAGAAGAAGTTGTCCTCCGGCGAGACCCTGGGCACCCGCAGCACCTCGGCCATCAGCGAGCACAGCAGCTTCTCGGCGGCGGTCTCGGCGTCCCGGCCGCCGCTGACCGGTTCGGGCGCCGGTTCGGGCAGCGCCTTGCGGTTGACCTTGCCCGAGGGCAGCAACGGGAACTCGTCAAGGAACACGAACCGCTGCGGCACCATGTGGTCGGGCAGCCGGGTCCGCAGCCAGTCGGCGAGACCGTCCACCTCGGACCCGAGGCAGTACCCGACGAGCTTCTTGTCCCGCAACAGGACCACGGCGCGCCGGACCCCGCCGTGCTGTTCGAGGACCGCTTCGACCTCCTCCAGCTCGACCCGCATGCCCCGGATCTTGATCTGGTTGTCGGCGCGCCCGAGGAACTCCAACGTGCCGTCCGCCCGCCACCGGGCGAGGTCGCCGGTCCGGTAGAGCCGTTCGCCGGGCGGCCCGAACGGGTCCGCGACGAAGTGGTCGGCGGTGCGGCGCGGGTCGTTGATGTAGCCGCGCCCGAGGTAGACGCCGCCGGCGTACAGCTCGCCCGGGACGTCCACCGGCACCTGCCGCAGGTGCCGGTCCAGCACGTGGAGCCGGGTGTTCCCGTTGGGCCGCCCGATCGACACCGCGCGCCGCATGGCGTCCGGCTCCCGGTAGACGACGTGGCTCACCCCGATGGTCGCCTCGGCGGGCCCGTACCCGTGGTACATGACCGCGTCGCTGACCGCCCGGAACCGCTGGAACAGCTCGGGCGTGAGCACTTCCCCACCGCACCAGACGTGCTTGAGCGACCGACCCCGCTCGGCGAACCCGTCCACCTGGACCAGCAGGTCGAGGATCGAGGAGGGCAGGTAGGTGAAGGTCACCCGGTGCCGCTCGATCACCCCGAGCAGGTACTCGATGTCCCGCTCCCCACCGGGCTCGGCGATGACCAGCTTGCCGCCGGTGACGAGCGGCAGGAACACCTCGTTGATCGAGATGTCGAACCCGAGCGGAGCCTTGAACAACGCCGCGTCCCCGGGCCCGAACCCCAACATCTCCCGCTGCCAGAGCAACCGGTGCGTGATGGCCCGATGCCGGATCATCGCCCCCTTGGGGGTGCCGGTGGACCCGGAGGTGTAGATGACGTACGCCAAGCTCTCAGGCTCCACGACGACGCGACCCGCGCCCGCCCCCGGCGCAGGGGCCGCGGGCCGACCAACACCCGCCGCCTCCCCGCCGGCCGCCACTCCCCCGACAACCGCCGGCTGCCCAGCGCCCGCCGGCTCTCCAGCACCCGCCGGCCGCCCAGCATCCGCCGCACCCGCCGGCTCTCCCGCACCCGCCGCAGCCGCCGCTTCTCCCGCAGCCGCCGCGTCTCCCGCACCGACCGCGTCTCCCGCAGCCGCCGCGCCCGTCACCTCGGCCGGAATTGTCGTACCCCCGTGCGACACTGGAGACGGGGGCCGGAGGCCGCCCAACTCCACGTGCAGCACCGGAACGCCCAGGTCACGCACCGGCCCGTCGTGCCCCGGCCCGCTCAGCACCGCCGTCAGGCCCGCGCTCGCCGCCACCTCCGCGATCCGCCGCGCCGGCCACGACGGCTCCAGCGGCACGAAGGCGCCACCCGCCTTCTCCACCGCCAGCAGCCCGACCACCAGCTCCAGCGACCGCTCCCAGTGCATCCCGACGGTCCGCTCCGGCCCCACCCCGACCGCCGCCAGCCGCACGGCCAGCGCGTCGGCGAGGTCGTTCAGCTCCGCGTACGTCAGCCGCTCGTCGTGGAACTCCACCGCCGGCGCGTCGGGCGTCCGCGCGACCTGCTCCTCGACCATCGCGGTCAGCGTCGTGACCGGGCGCTCCTCCGCCGTGTCGTTGAACGACGCCAGCAGCGCGCGCTCGTCGTCGTCCAGCAGGTCCACCGAGCCGACCTTGCGGTCCGGCGCGTCCACCAGCGCCGCCAGCACCCGGACGAGCCGGCGGGCCATTCCGTCCACAGTGGACGGGTCGAACAGGTCCGTCGCGAACGTCACCTGGCAGTCGTCCGGTCCGAAGTGGAACGCCAGGTCGAACTTCGCGCCCGTCACGCCGGCGTCCAGCGGCCGCACGTCCAGGCCGGCCAGGCTCAGCTCGGTCGCGGTGACGTCCCGCTGCGACACCATCACCTGGAACAGCGGGTGCCGACCCGGCGCACGGGGCGGCGCGACGGCCTCCACCACCCGCTCGAACGGCAGGTCCTGGTGCGAGAACGCGTCCAGGTCGCTGTCGCGCACCCGCGCCAGCAGCTCCCGGAACGTCGGGTCGCCGGACACGTCCGTGCGCAACACCACCGTGTTGACGAAGAACCCGACCAGGTCGTCCAACGCCGCGTCGGTGCGGCCCGCGACGGGCGTGCCCAGCGGGACGTCCTCGCCCGCGCCCAGCGCCGACAGCAGCACGGCGGTCGCGGCCTGGCCGACCATCAACTCCGTCACGCCGAGCTTGCGCGCCAACGCCCGCACCCGGTCGGCCAGGCCGTCCGGGAAGGCGACGGTGACGCTGCCGGCCGCGCGGGTCGGGCGGTGCGGCCGGGGCCGGTCGGTCGGCAGGGGCAGTTCCTCCGGCACGTCCTCCAGCCGCCGCGTCCAGTACGCGCGCTGGTCCTCGACCGGGATCTCCTGCCGCCACAACGTGTAGTCCGCGTACTGCACCGGCAGCGGCGACCACTCCGGGGCACCGCCGGCGCGGCGCGCGGCGTAGGCGGTGGACAGGTCGCGCAGCAGCGGCCGGGCCGACCACTCGTCGGCGGCGGAGTGGTGGACGACCAGGACCAGCACGTGGTCCTCGGCGTCGACGGCGAGCAGTTCCGCGCGGATCGGGATCTCGGCGTCCAACCGGAACGGCCGCCGCGCCACCTCCGCCACGAACCCCGTGACGTCGTCGCCGGTCCGACGGGCGCACCGGACTTCCCGCGGCGGCTGGACGTGCTGGCCCTCCGCGTCGAGCAGGGTCCGCAGCGACTCGTGCCGGGTGACCACGTCGGTGAGCGCGGCGTCGAGGGCGTCGGCGTCGAGCGGACCGGTCAGGCGCGCGGCGAGCGGGATGTTGTAGGCCGGGTCCGGGCCCTCCAGCTCGTGGAGGAACCACAGGCTGCGCTGCGCGGGCGAGAGCGGCACGACGTCCGGGCGGGGACGGGCGTGCAGCGGCGGCCGGTCGGTGGCGCCTTCCAGGCGGCGCGCGAGGCGGGCGACGGTCGGCGCGTCGAAGATCGCCCGGATGCGCAAGTCGACGTTGAGCGTCCGGCGGATGCGGCTGACCAGGCGGGTGGCGAGCAGCGAGTGGCCGCCGAGGGCGAAGAAGTCGTCGTCGCGGCCGACCCGGTCGAGGCCGAGGACGTCGGCGAACAGCTCCGCCAGGATCTCCTCGCGCGGGTCGCGGGGCGCTTCGGCGGTGGCGTCGACGACCTGCGGCTCGGGCAGCGCCTTGCGGTCGAGCTTGCCGCTCGGGGTGAGCGGGAGTTCGGGCAGCACGACGATGGTCGAGGGGACGAGCTGCTCGGGCAACGATTCCGCGAGCGCCGCGCGCAGGGCGGCGGTGTCCAGCGCCGGCCTCCGGCCCCCGACACCATTCTCCCACGCCCCACCGACAATTCCCACACCACCGACGGTCTCTGCGGCACTGGCGGCACCGGCGGTCTCGGCGGCAGCGTCAGCGGGCACCACGTAGGCGATGAGTTGTTGGCGGCCGGTGTGGACCGTTGCCGCTGCCGCTCGCACGCCGGGAAGAGCCGTGAGAGCCGCCTCCACCTCGCCCAACTCGATGCGGAAACCGCGCAACTTTACCTGGTCGTCGGTCCGGCCCAGGTATTCGAGGGCGTCACCGGTCCAGCGCACCAGGTCACCGGTCCGGTACAGGCGCTCGCCGGCCGCGAAAGGGCTGGCCACGAAACGGCTCGCCGTCAGCGCCGGGCGGTTGAGGTAGCCGCGGGCCAACTGGACGCCGCCCAGGTACAGCTCGCCCACCACGCCGGGCGCGACCGGGCGCAGGTGGCGGTCCAGGACGTACACCTGCGTGTTCCACACCGGGCGGCCGATCGGCACCGTCGTCTCGCCGGCTCCTTCGGCGACCGGCCAGTACGTGACGTCCACGGCCGCTTCGGTCGGGCCGTAGAGGTTGTGGGTATGAGGGAGGGCCTGTGCGAGGTCGGACGGAAGGGCTTCGCCGCTGCAGATCACCCGCCGCAAGGACTCCGGCCGAGCACCCGACTCCACGAAAGCCCTCAACATCGACGGCACGAAATGCACCGTCGTGACCCGCTCACGATCGATGAGGTCGGCGAGGTAGGCCGGGTCTTTGTGGCCCTCCGGCTTGGCCACGACCAACGTGGCACCGGTGATCAACGGCCAGAAGAACTCCCACACCGACACGTCGAAGCTCGACGGCGTCTTCTGAAGCACCCGGTCGTCGGCGGTCAGGCCGTACTCGTCCTGCATCCACAACAGACGGTTCACGATCGCCCGGTGTTCGACCACCACACCCTTGGGGCGACCGGTCGAGCCGGACGTGTAGATCACGTACGCCGCGTCGCCGGGAGACGGCGGGGTTACCGCGGCGGTGTCGCCGTCGGTCAGCAGGCCCGGCTCCAGGACCACCGTGGGCTGAGCGTCCTCGATCATCATGGCCAGCCGGTCCGCCGGGTACGACGGGTCCAGGGGCAGGTAGGCCGCACCGGCCTTCACCACGCCCAGAAGCGCCACGATCAGGTCTGTAGAACGGTCCATCCGCACGCCCACCACGTGACCCGGACCCACGCCGCGCCCCGCCAAGCGTTCGGCCAGCTCCGACGCTCGGGCGTCCAGCTCGGCGTAGGTGGTGCCGATGCCCTCGAAGACGACGGCGGTGGCGTCCGGGGTGCGGGAAGCCTGTGCTGCCAACAACTCCGCGAGAGTCGTGGCGGGAACCGGGTGCGCGGTCGCGTTGGGGGCGGTGACCACCCTCGCGTACTCGGCGTCGGTCAACGGCCGCAAGCGCGCCACCGGCAGCTCGGGGGTCGCGACGAAACGGCCCAGCACGTCCTGCACGCGTTCGGCGACGCCGGCCACCGCCGCGCTGTCGAAGCGGGCCGGGTCGTGGTCGAAGCGCAGCGTCACCGTCTCGCCCGGGACGACCAGCAGCGCCAACGGGTAGTGCGTCGCGTCGCGCACCTCGACCCCGGTCAGCGGGGAGTCGGCCAGGTCGGTGCCGGGGTAGCTCTCGAACACCAGCAGGGTGTCGAACAGCGGCGACCGCCCGGCCGCGCGCTGGATGTCGGCCAACCCCAGGTGCTGGTGGTCCAGCAGGGCGGCCTGCTCGCGCTGCACGCGGGTCGCCAGCTCCACCAGGGTCTCGGCCGGGCGCAGGCGGACGCGGGTCGGCACGGTGTTGATCAGCATGCCGACCACGGACTCGACGCCGGGCACGTCGGGGTGGCGGCCGGAGACGGTCGCGCCGAACACCACGTCGTCGCGGCCGGTCAGCGACGCCAGCACCAAGGCCCACGCCGACTGCACCACGGAGTTCAGGGTCAGGCCGCGTTCGCGCGCGAACCGGGTCAGGGCCGCGGTGCTCTCCGACGACAGCGTGAACTCGGTGCGCCGCGGCAAGCCGGCATCCGCCGACGAACCCACGAGAGTGGGGCCGTCGAGGTCGGCCAACGCCTCGGACCACGCGGCCGAAGCGGCGGCGGTGTCCTGTTTGGACAGCCAGGTCAGGTAGTCGCGGAACGGCCGCACCGGCGGCAGGTCCTCGTCGCCGTACAGGGCGAACAGCTCGCGCACCAGCACCGGCGCGGACCAGCCGTCCCAGAGCAGGTGGTGCGAGGAGATCACCAGGGCGTGCTCGTCGCCCAGGCGCACCAGCGTGAACCGGGCCAGCGGCGGGCGTCCCAGGTCGAACGGCTCGGCGCGCTCGGCGTCCAGGAACGCCCGGAAGTCCGCCGGGTCCTCCACCACGCGCCACGGCACCTCGACGGTCCGCCGCACGACCCCGACGAACTGGCCCGACGCCTGCGTGCGGAAGGACACCCGCAGCACGGCGTGCCGCCGCACCAGGGCGGCCACGGCCCGGTGGAGCCGCTCGGCGTCCACCGGACCGGCCAACCGCAGCACGGTCTGCACCGTGTAGACGTCGGTCTGCTCGCCGAGGAGGGCGTGGAAGACCATGCCCTGCTGGAGCGGGGTGAGCGGGAGAACGTCCTCGACGCTCTTCGACACCGTCAGCGCTCGCTCTCGACCAGGCTGCGCGGCCTCATGTCCACCCAGGCGGCCTCGATGTGGGCCAGGCACGCCTCCCGCGAGTCCTCGCCGAACACGACCCGCCAGCCGGCGGGCACCTCGGCGAAGGTGGGCCACAGCGAGTACTGACCCTCGTCGTTGACCAGCGCGTAGAAGCGCCCGCTGTCGTCGTCGAAGGGGTTCGTCACGGCAAGCCTCCAGTGCGAGAAGTTAACTGAGGCTTACCTTAGTAAGGGCGGACTAAGAGTGTCCAGCGGCGAAGAAGGTGAGAATCGCGGAGTTGACCTCGGCGGGTCTTTCCAGGTAGCCGTAGTGGCCGCAGTCCGCGAGCTGCACGAATTCCGCCGTCGGGATCGCGTCGGCCACCTCGCGGCCCAGGTGCGCGGGCAGCCGGACGTCGTCGGCGAACCCGATCACCAGGCACGGCGTCCGGATGTCCCGGTAGGCCTCCAGCCGGCTCTCGGTGATGTCGAGGTCGAGCTGGCCGCGCAGGCCCGGTGTCCACAGGATCGGCGACATCTCGAAGATGTCCAGCCACTGCCGCACGGCCTCGTCGTCGTTCAGGGTCGCCGGGGACAGGTTGCGCAGCGCCCGGTTCACCGCCTCGTACCGCGGTGGCAGCGCGATGTCCTTGTCCCGCAACTCCCGCTCGGCCGCGCCCATCGCCGCGCGCAGGGCGTCCGGACGGCCGCGGGTGGCCATCAGGACCGCCTGCGACACCAGGTCCGGCCGGGCCAGCGCCAGTTCGGTGACCACCTGCGCGCCCATCGACGTGCCGACCAGCCGGCACGGCCCGAGGTCGAGGTGCTCGATCAGCGCGGCCGTGTCGGCGACCAGGTCGTCGATGGTGAACCCGGGCGGGGACGGCGTGATCCCCCGGTTGTCGAAGGTGACGGTCCGGTACCCGGCCGCGACCAGCGCGGGCACCTGGTGCAGGTGCCAGACCTTGCCGGTGGCGCCGGTGCCCATGACGAGCACGACCGGGTCGCCGGAACCCCGGACGTCGTAGGAGATCGTCAGGCCGTTGAGGCTCGCGACGGCCACGGTTCCCCCCGCAGGTCGGCCCGGCGCAGCGCGGGCATGGTCAGTGCCACCAGGCACACGCCCAGTATGCAGACGACGCCGCCTGCCGCGATACCGATGCCGGGCCCGAGCAACCGCGCCGCGAGGCCGGCTTCGGCGCTGCCGACGGCCGGGCCGCACGTCGCCTGCGCGAGCCACAGGCTGCTTACCCTGCCCTGCAAGCGATCCGGGGTGTGGTGCTGCAACAGGGCGCGCCGCAGGATCTCCGACGTGGTGTCGCCGACGCCGGCGACCACGAGGCACAAGAGAGCAAGCCAGAGGTTCCCCGCCAGGCCGAACGCGGTGATCGACACGCCCCACAGCAACACCGACGCGATCAGCGCGCGCCCGCTGTGCTTGAACCGTCCCGTCCACCCGCTGAACAAGCCGCCGACGAACGCGCCCACCGCCGGCGCGGTGAACAACAGGCCAACGGTGTACGCACCGCCGCCCAACACCTCGTCGGCCATCTGGGGGAACAACGCGTACGGCATCGCGAAGACCATCGCCCACAGGTCGATCACCAGCAGGCCGCGCACGACCGCGTTGCCCCGCACGAACTTCCAGCCCTCGGCCAGCGACCGCAACGGGTGTTGCTGCTCCTCGTCGGCGGACTCGGCGCGCATCGACGGCAACCGCCACAGCAACGCCACCGCCGCCACGTACCCGAGCGCGTCGATGGCGAAGCACGCCGCCACGCCCGGCCCGGACGCGATGACACCCGCGATCGACGGCCCGACCATCGCGCCGAACTGGCTGGTCAACGTGATCAGCGCGCCGGCGGCGGTGATGTGCGCGGGCGAGACCAGCGTGGGGATCACCGCCATCAGCGCCGACCCGCCCAGCCCCGCGACCGCGCCCGCGAGCACCGCGGCCACGTAGACGAACCACAGCGACGGGGACGGGGACGCCGCGTTCACCGCCAACCCGCCCAGCACGACCGCCACGACCCCGCGCGAGCCCAGGATCAGCTTGCGCCGGTCCACCCGGTCGGCCAGCACGCCGCCCGCGAGCAGCCCCACCAGCAGCGCCGCGCCGAACACCAGGCCCACCAGTCCGACCTGGACCGAGGACCCGGTGATTTGGTAGACGTGCAGGTTGATCGCGACGTTGGTCAACGCGGTGGTCAGCACGGTCACCGTCTGCGCGGCGAACACCAGCCGGTAGGCGGGGTCCGTGCGCAGGGGTGAGATGTCGATCACGAGTTCGCCGAGGCGCACGGCACCTTCCCTCCGGTATGTCGGCTAGCCTAACCTAACTTTCGCGAGGCGATCTAGGGAGTCGACGATGCTGGACGGCTGTGTGCCCTGGCCCAGTGAGCTGGTGGAGCGGTACCGGGCGGAGGGGTACTGGACCGACCAGCCCCTGGACGAGTTGCTGCGCGGCGGCGCGCGGCGGCACCCCGGGCGCACCGCGCTGGTGGCCGCCGACGGCACCCGCTGGACCTACGCCGAGCTGGACGCGTGGGCCGACCGGATCGCCGCCGGACTGCACGGCCTGGGCCTGGGCCGCGACGAGCGGGTGGTCGTGCAGCTGCCCAACGTCCCCGAGTTCGTGGCGCTGTTCTTCGCGCTGCTCCGGATCGGCGCACTGCCCGTGCTCGCCCTGCCCGCGCACCGCGAGAGCGAGATCGTGCCGCTGTGCGAGCTGAGCGACGCCTTCGCGTACTTCATCGCCGACTCCGACGGGGACTTCGACTACCGCGAACTGGCGCGAACCGTGCGCGGGGCGGTGCCGTCGCTGCGGCACGTCTTCGTGGTGGGGGATCCCGCCGAGTTCGAGGCGCTGCCCGAGGCCGCGCCGGTCGAGCTGCCCGCGCCCGACCCGGTCGCGCCCGCGTTGTTCCTGCTCTCCGGTGGCACCACCGGGACGCCGAAGCTCATCCCCCGCAGCCACAACGACTACCTCTACAACGCGCGCGCGAGCGCGGAGGTCTCCGGGTTCAGCGCGAGCACGGTGTACCTGGTCGCGCTGCCCGCCGCGCACAACTTCGCCCTGGCCTCCCCCGGCCTGCTCGGCGCGATGGCCGCCGGCGGCACCGTCGTGCTCGCGCCCGACCCCAGCGCCGACACGGTGTTCGAGCTGATCGAGCGGGAACGGGTCACCGTGACGGCGGTCGTGCCACCGATCGCGTTGCTGTGGATGGACGTCGTTGAGTTCATGGACGCCGACCTGTCGTCGCTGGAGCTGCTCCAGGTCGGCGGCGCGAAGTTCAACGCCGAACCCGCCTCCCGCGTCCGCGAGACCCTGGGCTGCGACCTCCAGCAGGTGTTCGGCATGGCCGAGGGCTTGCTGAACTTCACGCGCCTGGACGACTCCGACGAGCTGAAGACCACCACGCAGGGCGCGCCGCTGTGCCCGGCGGACGAGGTGCTCGTGGTGGACGAGGAGGGCGAGCCGGTCGCGCCCGGCGAGAGCGGCGAGCTGTTGACGCGCGGTCCGTACACGCTGCGCGGCTACTACAAGGCCGAGGCGCACAACGCGCGGTCGTTCACCGAGGACGGCTTCTACCGCAGCGGTGACGTGGTGCGGCAGCTCCCGTCCGGGCACCTGGTGGTCGAGGGCCGGCGCAAGGACCAGATCAACCGGGGCGGCGAGAAGATCCCCGCAGAGGAGCTGGAGAACCACCTGCTCGCGCACCCGGCCGTGCACGACGCGGCCGTGGTCGGCATGCCCGACGAGGTGATGGGCGAGCGGACGTGCGCGTTCATCGTGCCCAAGGGCGACGCGCCGACGTTGCGCCAGGTGACGGCGTTCCTGCGGGAGCGCGGGGTCGCCTCCTACAAGCTGCCCGACCGGCTGGAGACCCTGGAGTCGTTCCCGCTGACCAAGGTCGGCAAGGTCAGCAAGGTCGAGCTGGCGCGCAGGCTCACCGGGGCCGCCGGGTGAGCGTCACCGCCCCGGCGCGGGTCGCCGCGCCGAGCCGCAGGGTGTTCGGGCTGGTGTGCGGGCTGGTCGCGCTGGTCGCGGTGGCGTTGCTGAGCGTCGCCGTGGGCTCGCGGTCGATCCCGTTGGGGACCGTGCTGGACGTGCTGTTCGCGCGGGACGGCTCGGACTCGGCGTTCGTGGTGTGGGAGCTGCGGATCCCGCGCACGCTCATCGGCGTCGCCGTCGGCGCGTCGCTCGGGGTGGCGGGCGCGTTGATGCAGGCGTTGACGCGCAACCCGTTGGCCGACCCCGGTCTGCTGGGCGTGAACGCGGGGGCGTCCACGGCGGCGGCGCTGGCGATCAGCGTGTTCGGGTTGACCGACCTGCGGGTGTTCGTGTGGTGCGCGTTCGGCGGCGCGGCGCTGGCCGGGGTCGCCCTGTACGCGATCGCCGGGCGCGGCGGGGCTTCGCCGGTGCGGCTGGCGTTGGCGGGCGCGGCGGTGTCGGCGGCGTTGACCGGCATCACGCAGGCGGTGATCCTGCTCGACCAACAGGCGTTGGACCAGATGCGGTTCTGGACCGTGGGATCGTTGGAGCGGGCCGGCTGGACGACGTTGGTCGAGGTCCTGCCGTTCCTGGCGGTCGGGTTGCTGCTCGCGGTCGCGATGGGGCGGCCGTTGAACGCGTTGTCGCTGGGTGACGAGGCCGGGAAGGCGCTGGGCGCGCACCTCGGGCGGACGCGGCTGGTGACGCTGGTGGCGATCACGTTGCTGGCGGGCGCGGCGACGGCGGCCGTGGGGCCGTTGGTGTTCGTGGGGTTGGCCGTGCCGCACATGGTGCGGGCGTTCACCGGGCCGGACGAGCGGTGGGTGGTGCTGTACTGCGCGGTGCTGGCGCCCGTGCTGTTGCTGCTGGCGGACGTGCTGGGCCGGGTCATGGCCCGCGAGGAGATCGACGTGGGCGTGGTGACGGCCCTGCTGGGCGCGCCGGTGTTCCTGTGGCTGGTGCGGCGCGGGAGGGCGCGGGCATGACCCGGTCGCTCTCCGTGTCGCTGGTGCTGGTGGCGGCGATCTTCGTCATCGGGGTGCTGGCGCTGGGCACCGGGGCGATCCCGGTCGCGCCGCTGGACGTCGTGCGCACGTTGTTGGGCAACGGCAGCCGGATCACCGACTTCGCCGTGCTGGACCTGCGGCTGCCGCGCGTGCTGATCGCGCTGGCGGTGGGCGCGGCGCTGGGGATGAGCGGCGCGGTGTTCCAAAGCCTGTCGCGCAACGCGTTGGGCAGCCCGGACATCATCGGCTTCAACTACGGCGCCGCGACCGGTGGCCTGTTGGTGATCCTGGTGTTCGGGGGCAGCGCTTCCACGGTGTCGGTGGGTGCGCTGGTCGGCGGCGTGGTGACCGCCGTGCTGGTGTACGTGCTGGCGTGGCAGCGGGGTGTGCGCGGGTTGCGGTTGGTGCTGACCGGGATCGGGGTCAGCGCGATCCTGCAGGCGGTCAACTTCTACCTGATCGTCAACGCCGGGGTCGCGGACGTGACGCGGGCGACGGTGTGGCTGACGGGGAGCCTGAACAACCTGGGCTGGCCCCAACTGTGGCCGCCGGTGATCGCGCTGGCGTTGCTGGTGCCGGCGCTGCTGTTCGGGGCGCGGTGGCTGGAAATGCTGGAGATGGGCGACGACGCCGCGCGGGCGCTGGGCGTGCCGGTGGAGGGCAGCCGGGTTTATCTGTTGGTGGTGGGGACGGCGGCTTGCGCGGTGGCCACGGCGGCGGCCGGCCCGATCGCGTTCGTGGCCCTGGTCGCGCCGCAGGTGGCCAAGCGCTTGACTCGCGCGTCGGGGGCGGGGTTGCTGCCCGCGGCCTGGGTGGGGGCGCTGCTGGTGCTGGCGGCGGACTTCTCGGCTCAGCGGTTCGCGGGAAACCTGCCGGTGGGCGTGGCGACCGGCGCGTTGGGCGGGGTCTACCTGGGCTGGCTGCTCTGGCGACGGCGCTGAGCCCAGACGTTCTGGAAGCACTCCGCACGGCGGAAGAGAGAGCCACGGGGAGAGCGAGGAACGCTCCGATCGCGGGCCGCGCCGCCGGTTCTACCGGCTCACCGCGGACGGCGCCCCGGCCGCCCGCGCGCTGCCGGCCGAGCGCGCGGCGAGGTCGTGCGACGACCGAAGTCCGGCACGTCCCCGACTCATACCGGGGAGGGCGGGCGCGTGAGCGAGGCACTGCTCTTCCTGGTGCTGGTGATCGCCACGCCGCTCGTGGTGAACGAGGTGGGTGAACTCGCACCCTGGCTCGCCCGGCACCTGCTCCGGTGGGGAGCGCGACGCCTGGGCGACGAACTCGCCACCGAACGCTATCGCGAGGAATGGCCGGCGGACCTCGAAGACGTGCCGGGGAAGCTGACGAAGCTGGGGCATTCCCTGGTGGTCGTGGCGTGGAGCGTGCCGGTGATGCGCGGCCGTCACGAGTGGCGACGGCTGGAGGCCGCCCGGCGAGATCGCCGGGCGCGGCGGCTGGTCACCACGTGGACGCCGGTGATGTGGCACGTCGCGCGATACCCGGGAGAGGAAAACCGCACTGCACAGGTTGAGGAGGGCCCTCTCCACCGGCGACACGGAGGTCGTACGGGTCGACCGGCCGTGAGTCGTGGCCGTGCGCGCCTCCTGGCGGCGGGAGGCGCGCACGATCGTCGAACCTCAGGCCTTGACGACGAACGGGGCCACCGAGGACAGCTTCTCGCAGGTCTCCTCGAACTCGCGCTCCGGAGTCGAGTCGGCCACGATGCCGGCGCCGGCGCGCAGCCACGCCCGGTCGGAGTCCTGGTAGACCGCGCGCAGCACCAGGGCCGCGTCCAGCGAGCCGTCGTGGCCGACCGTGACCACCGCGCCCGAGTACAGGCCGCGGGCCTCGTCCATGCGGGAGATCGCGTCCAGGGACTCGCGCTTCGGGATGCCCGACGCCGTCACCGCCGGGAACACCGCCTCCAGCGCGTCCCACGCCGTGCGGCCCGGGGCCAGGTCGCCGTTGACCAGCGACGCCAGGTGCTGGACGCTGCCGCGCTCCTTGATGCCCATGAAGTCACCGACCCGCACCGACTCCGGCGCGCAGATCCGGCGCAGCTCCTCCTGCGCGGTCCGCACGGACACCGCGTGCTCGAAGACCTCCTTGGGGTTGGTCTCCAGCTCGGTGCGCGCCGCCGCGTCGACCTCGGCACCCCGGCCGAACGCGCGCGTGCCGGCCAGCGGCTGCGTCACGACGCGGCCCTCGGCGTCCACCGACACGATGATCTCCGGGCTGAACCCGGCCGCCTCCAGGCCGTCCAGGCGCAGCACGAACGACCGCGCCGGGGTGTTGCCGCGCCGGCCCAGCTCGTAGGTGGCGACGATGTCCACCGGGAACGGGATGCGCACCGACCGGGACAGGATCACCTTCTGGTACTGCCCCTGCCGGATCTCCTTGACCGCCTGCGCGACCCGCTCGCGGTAGCTCGCGCCGTCCGACCGGATGTCCACCGGCTCGGCCGCCAGCGCGTCCCCGCCGAACTCGCCGCGCAGCACGTCGCACACCCGCTCCAGCTCGCGCGGATCGACCCCCCGGACCACGGCGCGGCCGTCGCGCAGCGTGACCTCCGTGCGCGGCACGATCAGGCGCACGATCTCCCCCGCCGGCACGTCCGCGCCCCGCAGCGCCAGGCCCGGGACCAGCTGGGAGAACCCGAAGTCCACCCGCCCGTAGGCGTTCCACCGCCGCACCGGCAGCCCGGCCAGCGCCTCGCCCAACGCCTGCCCCGGCGACCCCGACCACGGCCGTTCGACCTGCTCACCGGCGTGACTGACGCGCACGTGCCCGGCGTCCAGCGTCACCGTCGCCAGCGCACCGCCCGCGAACGTCCACGCGCCCCCGCGCTCGTAGGCCACGTAGTCGTCGAACCCGGCCCGCGCCAGCCGCCCCACCAGTTCCAGCGGATCAGCCGACCCCGTCGCGATCTCTTCCAGGGCGTACTCGGTCACACCAAACTCCTCGGTCTCTGCGCCGGTCCACGGCAGGGCAAACCAAGGCCACCCTAACCTAAGTTAGGCCAGCCTGGGTTGCCCTGTTCGGCTCGAAGACGGACCGGATGGATCACACTTGACGCGAGGGGTCGCCGCCGCCTAACGGGGTCCACAGTGGACCGGCGGGCTCACGGGCCGGCGGCTCGGAGGGGGCACGGAGGGGCAGCGGCGAGGAGGAGCGGCGGCAGGCCGAGCACGAGCGGCACGACGGCCAGCATCACGGCGGGCGGAATCCGGGCGGCAGGCCGGCATCGGGGGGCAGGCCGGTGTCGGAGGGCGGGCCGGCGTCGGGTGGCCGGCTGTTGCCGCGGCGGGCCGACCGGCATCGCGAGGGCCGGCGTCGGCCGGTCGGCGCGGGGTGTGGGCGAGGCTTCGGCGGGAGGTGCGGGGTGCGTCGCCGCCGGGTGCCGGGTCGTCGCCACGGCGGTCGCGCGGCCCACCCGCGGCGCAGCGCACCTCCCCCGTCGAGACGACGTCCAGGCCGCGAGCCTGCCCGCCACCCCGCGCGCGGGGATTTCGTCAGGCGGGCGTCGTGCCGTTCGCCGAGTTTCGCCGCGCGTCGTCGCCGTGCGCGGACTCGGTGGTCGAGCCGGTCGGGGACGTGGTGGGCTGGGCGGTCCAGTCCGCGGCCAGCCGGGTGCGGCGGGGGTTGGCGACGGTGCGTCGCGCGTCGAGCTCGTGCATCATGATCCTTTCAACCGAATGGCGCATCCTTTCATTACCGGCCGCCGGTACTGGTCAAACGGAGAGATACGTCACTCTACGAAACGTCGGTAACGGGCTACAGCCAGCGGTGGCCGGCGGCGCACACCCCCAGTTGGAAGCGCGACCGCACCCCCAGCAGGGTCTGCAAGCGGGCGATCTTGCGGTGCACGGTCCGGGTGCTCACGCCCAGCTCGCGGGCGATCGCGCGGTCGGTGGCGCCGGTGGCCAGCAGGGCCATCAGCCGCAGGGTCTCGGCGGTGGGCTCGGGGCCCACCGCCACCACCTCGGCCATCGGGATCAACCGTCCTCGCGGCGCGCGAACGCGGCGTCGAACGCCGCCGCCGGCGGGTCGAACAGCAGCCCGCGGAGGAACCGCACCGCCTCCTCCGCGCCGCGCAACCGGTCCATGCCCGCGTCCTCCCACTCCACCGAGATCGGCCCGCGGTAGCCGATCGCGTTCAACGCCCGGAAGCACTCCTCCCACGGCACGTCGCCGTGCCCGGTGGACACGAAGTCCCAGCCGCGCCGCGGGTGCGCCCACGGCAGGTGCGAGCCCAGCCGCCCGTTGCGCCCGTCGAAGCGCTTCTTGGTGTCCTTGCAGTCCACGTGGTAGATCCGGTCGGCGAAGTCCAGGATGAACGCGACCGGGTCCAGGTCCTGCCACACGAAGTGCGACGGGTCCCAGTTCAGGCCGAACGCGGGCCGGTTGCCCACCGCCTCCATCGCCCGCTTGGTCGTCCAGAAGTCGTAGGCGATCTCAGACGGGTGCACCTCGTGCGCGAACCGCACCCCGACCTCGTCGAACACGTCCAGGATCGGGTTCCAGCGCCGCGCGAAGTCCGCGTACCCGTCCTCGACCACCTCCTCGGGCACCGGCGGGAACATCGCCACGTACTTCCAGATCTTGGACCCGGTGAACCCGACGACGGTGTCCACGCCGAGCTTGGCCGCCGCCCGCGCGCAGTCGGCCATGTCCCGCGCCGCCCGCTGCCGCACGCCCTCGGGCTCCCCGTCGCCCCACACGCGGGCGGGCAGGATCGCCCGGTGGCGGAAGTCGATCGGGTCGTCGCACACCGCCTGCCCCACCAGGTGGTTGGAGATCGCGAACACCCGCAGGCCGTGGCGGTCGAGCTGGGCGAGCTTCGCCTCGACGTACCCGTCCTCGGCCACGGCCCGGTCGACCTCGAAGTGGTCACCGGAACACGCGATCTCCACCCCGTCGTACCCCCACCCGGCGGCGAGCTCGCACACCTCCTCGAACGGCAGGTCCGCCCACTGCCCGGTGAACAACGTGATCGGCCGGCTCATCGCTGCGACTCCTTCACAGGCATCCCTTGCAGTTCCAGCAGGAGGTCACGCACCTCGACCGCCTCGACGCGGTCGCGGTCCAACGGCTCCGAGCACAGCAGCACCGGCCCGTCGGCGTCCCGGTCGGGCAGGCGGCCGTGCGTGCCCCGCACGCACGACGGGTCCAGCGGCACCACGTCCATCGCGTACCGCAACCCCACCTCCTTGCGCACGAGGTTCAGCCCGGCGCGGGCCTTGGCCCACCGGTCGGCCGGGTCGAAGAACAGCTCCGCCGGGTCGTAACCGGGCTTGCGGTGGATGTCCACGCCGCGCGCGAAGTCCGGCGCGCGGGCGTCGTCCAGCCAGTAGTAGTAGGTGAACCAGGCGTCCGGCTCGGCCACCGCGACCAGCTCGCCGGACCGCTCGTGGTCCAGCCCCACCGACGCCTGCGCGGCCCGGTCGAACACCTCGTCCACGCCCGGCGACTCCGCCAGCACCGCCCGCACGCGCGGCACGTCCGCCGGGTCGCGGACGTAGACGTGGGCGATCTGGTGGTCGGCCACGGCGAACGCCCGGGACGTCCACGGGTCCAGGTACTCCATCCCGGCCTGCGCGTACACCTCCAGCAGCCCGGCCCGGCGCAACGCCCGGTTCACGTCCACCGGCCGCCGCGCCTCGGTGATCCCGTACTCCGACAGCACGACCACCGTGGCGTCCAGCTCCAGCAACGGCCGCACCGCCCGGTCCACGTCGGCCGCCGCCCGCGCGGCCCGCGGCGAGGACGGCCCGAACCGCTGGAGGTCGTAGTCCAGGTGCGGCACGTACACCAGCAGCAGGTCGGGCCGTTCCTCCCGGAACACCTTGACCGCCGCGCCCACGATCCACTCGCTGGACCGCAGCGACGCCGTCGGCCCCCAGTACCGGAACAGCGGGAACTCCCCCAGCGCCCCGGTCAGCCGGTCGTGCAGCGCGGGCGGCCGGACGTAGCAGTCCGGGGACTTGCGGCCGTCGGCGTGGTAGATCGGGCGGGGCGTGACGGTGATGTCCGTCGTCGCGCCCATCGCGTACCACCAGCACACGTTGGCGGCCCGGTACGAGGGGTGGAACCGCCGCGCGGTCTCCCACAGCTTCTCCCCGCGCACCAGCCGGTTGTGCTGCCGCCACAGGTGGACCTCGCCCAGGTCGCGGAAGTACCAGCCGTTGCCGACGATCCCGTGCTCGGCGGGCGTCAACCCGGTCAGGAAGGTCGCCTGCGCGCTGCACGTCACCGCCGGCAGCACGGTCCCCAGCGCGGCCCGGCCGGACAACGCGGACAGGTTCGGCATGTGCCGCAACAGATCCGGCGTCAGGCCGACGACGTCGATCACCACCAACGGCTTCACACCGCCACCCCCGTCGCCAGGTTCGCCCGCGCCCAGGCCAGCTCGGCCGCGATGCCCTCGGTCAGGTCGCCCGCGTCCGGCAGGACCGTCCACGTGTAGGTCTCCACCTCGACGTGGACCTCCTCCACCAGCGCGGCCACGGCCGTGACCAGCACGTCCGTCGTGGACCGCAGACCGCCGCCGGGCGCGGCGTGCAGCGGGACGTGGAAGTGCACGCGCCACGGGTGCTCGCCGGGCAGTTCGTCGAACGCCTCGGGCAGGTCGTCGGCCGCCAGCACGCCCGCCGGCGTGTTCTCCCGCACCTGGTGCAGGTAGCGGGGCTCGGCGAAGGCCGCCAGCTCGTCGCGGGACGCGCGCGGGTCCGGCACCTCCAGCGCGGCGGACGCCTGCACCTTCACCACCGACAACCCCGACCGCCGGATCAGCCCGACCGTCTCCACGGGGTCGGCGAAGGACACCGCGAGGTGGCAGGTGTCCAGGCACACCCCGATGTGCGCGGGGTCCACCCGGTCCGCCAGCCACTCGACCGCGTCGGCCACGGTGTCCAGCACGCACCCCGGCTCGGGCTCGACCGCGAGCCGCACGGGCCGCTCAAGCCCCCGGAGGAACAACGTCAACTCGGTCAACGCGGCCTCGGCGTGGGCGTCGTCCCACTCGGTCCACGGCTCGCGCCACCCCAGCGGCAACGTGGAGATGCTGCCGTAGGACGCCGACGAGGGCAGCAGGTCGGCCAGCACCGTCGCGCAGTCCTTGGTGTAGGCCAGCCGGCGCGGATCGACCCAGTTCGGCCGGTACACCGCGTGCTTGACCACCGTGTCGTGGAAGTCGCCGTAGGGGAAGGCGTTGAGCGTGCTCACCGACAGCCCCCGGGCCGTCAGCTCCGCCGTGAACGCCCGCCGCGCCACCGGGTCCGCCGCCAGACCCCGGGCCACGGACGCGGGCAGCCACAGCCCGAGCGGCAGCACGTCCACCTCCAACCGGTCCCGCACGCCCACCGCGTGCCGGTCGAGCTGGTCGAGCACGCCCGCCAGGTCGTGCGCCGGGTGCACGTTGGTGCAGTACGCGATCACCGCTCACCCCGCAGCACGGAGTTCCCGGTGCCCGCGTGCACGGCGCCGACCTCCTCGACGTCCAGCAGCAGCCGCCCGCTCTGCCCGTAGAACTCCACGGGGTTGCGCCACAGCACCTGGTCCACGTCGGCGTCGGTGAACCCGGCCGCCAGCATCGCGAGCCCGGTCTTGTACGTCTTCAACGGGTCCGACCGCCCCCAGTCCGCCGCGGAGTTCACCAGGACCCGGTCCGTGCCGTACTCCTTGAGCAGCGCCACCATCCGCGCCTCGTCCATCTTGGTGTCCGGGTAGATCGAGAACCCCATCCAGCACCCGGAGTCGGCGACCTCCTTGATGGTCGTCTCGTTCAGGTGGTCCACCACGACCATCCCCACCGGGACACCGGACTCGCGCACCACGTCCAGCGTGCGTCGCGTGCCGGCCTTCTTGTCGCGGTGCGGGGTGTGCACGAGCACGGGCAGTTCGTGCAGCAGCGCCAGTTCGAGCTGCCGGGCGAACGCCTCGTCCTCCTCCGGGGTCATCGAGTCGTAGCCGACCTCGCCGACCGCGACCACGCCGTCCTTGACCAGGTAGCGCGGCAGGACGTCCAGCACCGCCACGCACCGCGGGTCGTTGGCCTCCTTGGGGTTCAGCGCGATGGTGCAGTGGTGGGCGATGCCGTGCTGGGCGGCCCGGAACCGCTCCCAGCCCACCAGGGCGTCGAAGTAGTCCACGAACGACCCCACCGACGTGCGCGGCTGGCCCAGCCAGAACGCCGGTTCCACGACCGCGCGCACACCGGCCGCGTGCATGGACTCGTAGTCGTCGGTGGTGCGGGAGGTCATGTGGATGTGCGGGTCGAAGATGCGCATTCAGGCGACCTTTCCGAGCAGGGCGAGGGCGTCGTCGGGGACCGCGCGGCCGGCGGCTTCGCGTTCGTCGGCGAACGCGGCCACCATCCGCAGCAACTCCTCGTCGGTGCGCGCGGCGAGACCCGCGACCGCGTCCAGCGGGACGCCCATGAACAGGCACTTCAGCACGCCGTGCCGCCACGAGTGCTGGTCGAGGTGCTCGGCCGCGAAGGGCCCGAGCGCCGCCGCGACCAGCCCGGTCTCGTTGGCGCGCAGGGCGTCCTTGACCAGCTCGACGCCAACCTCGGGCACGCGCGCGCCGACCGTGGCGAGCGCTCGCAGCACCGCGCGGCGTTCCGCGGAGCTGCCGTGCCGGTACAGCGTGGTCAGGGTTCCCGCCAGGTCGCCGGGACACGCCTCCAGCAGCCGGACCCTCAGGTCGTCCTCGCGCGCCCGGTCCACGCGGCCCGCGCCGGCGAAGAGGCGTTCCAAGGACGTGGGATCGGCCCGGACTTCTCGTTCGGCCGCCGCCACCCACGACGCCGACCGCAACGCGCCGAACGCCCGCCGGGCCACGTCGGGTGCGGCGTGGCTGTGCCGGGGCAGTTCGACGGCGGCGACCCCGGTGTAGCCGATGTCGGTCAGCGCGCCGAGCGTGGCGGGCAGGTCGAGGTGGCCTTCGCCGAACTCCAGGTGCTCGTGCACCCCCGGCAGCATGTCGTCCAACTGCACGTTGACCAGGAGGTCCCCGGCACGGCGGACGCAGGCGGCGGCGTCCACGGGTTCGACGGCCACGCAGTGACCGACGTCCAGCGTGATCCGCAGGGCCTCGGGCTCGCCCAGTTCGGCCCGCAGGCGAAGGGCGTCTTCCAGCCGTTCCACCAACATCCCCGGCTCGGGTTCCAGGCCCAGCGGCACCGGCGGCTCCTGGTCCAGCACCGCCGACACCCCGGACCTGAGCAGGTCCCAGGAGGTGCCGATGCCCGACCAGAACGACACGCAGTCCGATCCGAGGTCGGCGGCGATCCTGGTGGCGCGCACCAGGAAGTCCACCCGGACCTCCTGGGACTCGCTGACCAGGGTCGGATGGTGCTTGCGGCGCGGGTCGAGCAGGTAGCGCGCCCCGGTCTCCACCACCGACCGCAGCCCCAGCTCCGCCAGCCGCGCCGCGACCCGCTTGGTCTGCTGGGCCACGTCGTCGGCGTACGGGTCGAGGTGGTGGTGGTCGAGGGTCAGGGCGACGGCGGTGTAGCCGAGGTCGGCGATCACGGCCAGGGCGTCGTCCAGGCGGTGGTTGGCGAACCCGTTGGTCCCGTACCCCAGGTGGAACGTCATGTCGGACCCACCTTCCGGCTGAGCAGGCGTGCCAGCGGCAGCACCAGCGGCACGAAGGAAGCGTTGCGGGACAGGGCGGACTGCAACAGCACCATGCCGTGGATGCCGGCCTTGGTCGCCGCCCGCGCCGAACCCGCCGAGGGGTCGCGCACCGCTTCCCACTGGGCACGGCCGACCGTCGCCGCGTATCCCAGCGCGGACGCGACCCCGGCCAGACCGGGCTTCCTCACCAGGGCCGCCAACGCGGTCGCGGCGGTACCCGAGAGCACCGCGCGAGCCACCCCCGGTGATGTGCCGTGCACCTCGCCGCGCGACAACACGGTGACGCCCAGGGTGTGGGCCGCCATCAACGCCGCCGGCAGCACGGCCCGTCCGCCCATCAGCACGTCCAGCCCCCGGCACGCGGCCATCGCGAACGGCCCGGCGGGGGTGTCCTTCAGGACTGTGTCGTAGCTCCACACGGCGGCGGCCAGCGGCACTGCGTTGCGCCCGGCCATGGCCGCGAGCCCGACACCCACCGCCGTCAGACCCGCCGCGGTCGCCAGCGCGGCCTCCGGGCTGACCCGGCCGGACGGGATCGGGCGCTCCGGCCGTTCCACCGCGTCCACCTCGCGGTCGGCCCAGTCGTTGAGGGCCATCCCCGCCCAGTACAGCGCGACCGACGCCAGCGGCAGCAGCAACCGGCGGCCCCGCAGGGGTTCCCGCGCGCCGACCAGGGTGTCCCCCAGCACCGTCAACGCCGCCGGCGCCCGCACCAGCTCCAGGTACGCCCTCACCGGCCCAACCCCGCCGCCCACCGGCACAGCTCGTCGGTCTGCGCGGCGAACCGGTGCTCGTCACCGCCCAGCGGGTCCTTGAAGAAGAACGCCAACGCCCCCAGCGGCCCGACCTCGCCCGCCCGGTGCGCGGCGGCGGTCAGCCGGGCCAGGTCGAGCACCAGGGGCGCGGCCAGCGCGGAGTCCAGGCCGGTCCAGGTGAACTGGAGGCTCATCCGCGCGCCCAGGAACCCCTCGAACGACACGTGGTCCCACGCGGTCTTGACCTCGCCGAGGTCGGGGACGTTGTCGATGTGCAGCGGCGCGGGCACCGGCTCGCCCAGGAGGGCTTCCAACCCGCGCGCCTTGGAACGCAGCTTGCTGTCGGCGTGCGCCGGGTCCTCCAGGGTCGCGCCGTCCCCGCCGCCCAGCAGGTTCGTGCCCGCCCACGACCGCACGCGCAGTGCCCGCGCGGTGAACATGGGGGCGAGCACGGTCCGCACCAGGGTCTCGCCGGTCTTGCCGTCCCGGCCGGCGTAGGGCAGGCCCTCCTGGCGGGCCAGGGCGTCCAGCGCGGGCAGCGCGATCCCGGTGGACGGGGTGAAGTCGACGAACGGGCAGCCCGCGTTCAGCGCCGCGTAGGCGGCCAGCGAGCTGGGCGGCAGCACCCGCTTCGCGGGGTCGGCCAGCGCCTTCTCCAACGCGCCCAGGTCGTCGTGCGCGGGCACGTGCGGCACGGGCGGTTCGGTCGAGGACACGTTCACCACGACCACCCGGGCCAGGCCGTGCCGGTCGCGGAACGCGGTGATGTCGGAGGCCAGCCGCCGGGCCGCGTCGGCCTGCGGGCCCTCGGCGGTGGCGGGGTGGTAGCCGTCGCGGATCTCGGCGTCCACCGCCCGCAGGCCGGTGCGCACGGCGCCGAGCACGTGGTGGGGCACCACTCCGCCCTGGGCCAGCGCCTCGGCCCGCTTCTCCAGCGGGGTGCAGGTGACGTCGTGCCCGCCGACCACGAGGTCCGACCAGCCGGGCAGCGGCAGGCCCGCCAGCTCCGGCCGTTCGGTCACGCAGCCGGTCGCGGGCACCAGCCCGGCGCGCAGGGCGAGCAGTCCGCTGACCGCGGTGGTCGCGACGGAGCCGCGCGCGCCGATCAGCCACAGTCCGGTGGGTTCGTCCGCCATTGGTCGTCCCTCTCGGCAGGGTGTGGGGACCGCGGGCGGGCCGGGTTCGCGCGACCCGCCCGCGGTGGCTCCTTACTTCCAGGGCTGCGGGTAGCCCGGCATCTGGTCGCAGCCGCACATCGCGTAGTGCAGCGGCGGCATGTCCTCCTTGATGAAGTTCTGCAGCGTGTCCTGGGTGACCTTCGGCTGCGGCAGCACCCACTCCTGCGGCACCTGCTTGCCCTGCAGGATCCGCAGCGCGGCGATCACCGGGGTGCGCCACTGGTAGGTCGGGTAGGTCGGCGCGACCGCGGTCAGCCCGTCCTTGGCCCACATGCGCAGGAAGTCCTGCTGGTCCTCGCCCACGATCGCGGGCAGCGCCGCGCCGGCGTCCTGGAACGCCTCCACCGCGGCCACGGCCGTCGCGCCGGCGTCCATCCAGACACCGTCGATCTTGCCCTCGCGCTGGATGTAGTCGTTGACGATCGACTTGGTCTTCGCCGCGTCACCGTCGGTGAACTCCACGCCCACGACCTTCAGGCCGCTGCCCGCGAAGATCTCGTTGGCCGCCGCCCACCGCTGCTCCAGCACGTCCACGCCGGGCAGGATGCGCAGCGCCAGCACCTTGCCGCCCGAAGGCACCTTCTCCTTGAGGAACTCCGCGCCGTCCGCGCCGAACGCGAACCCGCCGATCGGGTGGATGAACGTCACCGGGCAGTTGGTCTTCACACCGCGGTCGAACACGATCACCGGCACACCGGTCTTGCACGCCGCCTCCACCGCCGGCGTCAACGTGGCCGTGGTGTTCGGCGACACGATCAGCGCGGAGCAGCCCTGCGAGGCGAACGACTGGATGTCGCTGATCTGCTTGTCGTCCTTGGCCTCGGCGTCCAGCACGGAGAACTTCGTGATCTCCGGGTGCAGCTTCACCTCTTCCTGCATGGTCTTCCAGCCGACCTGCCGCCACGGGTTGTCCACCGAGGCGTTGGAGAAGCACAGGTGGTAGCCGCCGCCGGGCTTGGCGAACTTGGCGGTGTCCACCAGCTTGGGGTCCAGCGCCTGCTGCCACGGCTTGAACTGCGAGTTGTCGCCGTCCAGGTCCACCGCCTTCGCGGAGCGGAACTTCAACTGCCGCTCGTACTCGGCCTGGTCGAAGAACTCCGACTTCGCCGCGTCCTTCGCGCCGGACGTCGGGCTCGTGCCGCCGCTGCCGGTGTCGGGCAGGTCGCTCGAACACCCGGCCATCGCGAGCGCCGCGACGGCTGTGCACACAACCGCGGCGACGGCCAACTTCCTGTTCATCGTGCTACTCCTCGGCTTCATTGGCGGAGTTCTAGGGGAGGGACGGTGCGGCCTTGCGAGGGCGGAACCTCTGCCGCAGCCCGGCTCCGTGCGCGGCGTAGGCGACCGCCGCGATGATGATCACGCCCTGGACGGCCGACTCCAGCGCGCCCGAGACGCCGATCAGGTTCAACAGGGAGAACAACGCTTCCAACGACAGCGCTCCGGCGGCTGCGGCGACGACCGAGCCGCGCCCTCCCCCGAGGAGCACGCCGCCCAGGACCACGGCGGTGATGGCCCGGAACTCCAGGCCCTGCCCGACCTGCGCGGACACGCCGGCGAACCCGGCGAGCAGGATCGCGGCCAGCGCCGCGAGGACGCCCGAGAGGACGAACGCGAGCAGCCGCAGCCGTTCCACCCGGCCGCCGGCCAGCCGCACCGCGTTCTCGTTGTCGCCCACGGCCAGCAGCGTCCGACCGGTGCCGCTGCGCATGAACAGCACCGCGGCCACCAGCACCGCGAGCAGGACCAGCACCGACCACGGCACCGCGCCCAGCAGCGGCAGGTCCGCCGAGCCGCGCCCGAACACCCGGAACGACGGGGACAACGCGCCGCGCGGCGCGCCGCCGGTCCACAGGAACACCGCGCCGTCGAGCACCAGCAGCATGCCCAACGTCACGATGAACGACGGCACCAGCAGCCGCGTGGTGATCAGCCCGTTGACCAGGCCGACCAGCACGCCGAACCCGAGCAGCAGCGCGATGACCCAGGCGGTGTTGCCGTCGTCGCCGGAGATCAGCCGGGCGGCGATGACCACCTCGGCGGTGACCAGCGACCCGACCGACAGGTCGAACCCGCCCGACACCACCACGAAGTACTGCCCGATGGCCAGGATCACCAGCGGCGCGGCCCGCTTGAGCAGCGCCAGGTACCCGGCGGGCTCGCTGTAGGCGGGGCCGGTGAACGCCAGCGCCACCAGCAGGACCACCAGCACCACCAGGACCGGCGCGGTGCCGTCGGCCAGCCTCGGTCGCCACCGCGTCACCCGGTCGCGCGCGATCGCGTTCATGAGGCCCTCCCGGACAGCTTGCGGCGCGCGTACAACGCCACCGCGACGATGAGCACGACACCGCGCACCACGTCCTTGAAGAACGGGTCCACCGCGAGGTCGTCGAAGATGGTGTCCAGCGTGGCCAGGATCAGCACGCCACCGAGCGTCCCCACGACCCCGCCCCGGCCACCGGCCAGCGCCGCGCCGCCGAGCACCACGGCCGCGATGGACTCCAGGTCGTAACCCGCGTCCGTGCCGACGTAAGGAGCGCCCGACCCCAGTCGGGACGCCAGGAACACGCCCGCCAACCCGGCCATCAACGCGCACAGGACGTGAGCGGTGACGATGGTCCGCGAGGTGCGGACACCGGACAGCCGGGCCACCTCGATGTCACCACCGACGGCGTACATGTGGTAGCCGGGGCGGGTGCGGCGCATGTACCACCAAGCGCCCGCCGCGATCAGCAGCATGAGCAGCGCCGCGACCGGCACCGGGCCGATCCGGTCATAGCCCAGGTGCTGGAAGGAGCGCGGCACGCTGCCGGCGGGACCGGTGTAGTTGTGCTCCAGGTAGCCGCGCAGGATCAGCGCGACGCCGAGCGTGGCGATGAACGCGTTGGCCTTCAACACGGTGATGACCAGCCCGTTGACCAGGCCGACCGCCGCCGCGACCGCGAGCGCCAGCGCGACGCCGGGCACCACCATCGAGCCCTGGCCGGCCATCGTCTCGGCCGCGACCAACGAGCACAGCCCGATCAGGTAGGCCACCGACAGGTCCAGCGACCCGGTGACGATCACCATGGTCTGCCCGACCGCGACCAGGCCCAGGACCGTGCTGCGGGTGAGGATGTTGAGGATGCCGCCCTGGTCGAGCAGCACGCCGCCGTCCACCGCGACCAGGACGCTGCCCACGACCAGCAGGGCCGCCAGCGCCAGGTACACCGTCACCGTGGGGGTGAAGGAGAACCGGCGCGCCTTCACCGGGAGCGCTCGGCGCGCGACCGGGGCTTTCTGTTCCACGACGCTCACGCCACTTCTCCGATCCCGTGACCGGTGGCCAGCCCCATGACCGCTTCCTCCGACGCCCCCGCGGGCAGCTCGCCGGCCACCGCGCCCTCGTGCATGACGAGGATGCGGTCGCTCATGCCGATCAGCTCGGGCAGTTCCGAGGAGATCATCAGGATCGCCATGCCGTCCGCGGCCAGGTCGCGCAGGAGCCGGTACACCGCCTGCTTCGCGCCGACGTCGATGCCGCGGGTCGGCTCGTCCACCACCAGGACGCGCGGGCGGACCGCGAGCCACTTGCCCAGCACGACCTTCTGCTGGTTGCCGCCGGACAGGTAGCGCACCTCCTGGTGCTGGCCGCGCGACACGACGTTGACCGACTTGAGCAGGTCGGCCAGGTCGGTGTGCCGGCGCGCGGCCGACCCGCGCAGGGCCGCCCGGCGGACCAGCAAAGCGTTGTCCCGCACCGATTGCCGCAACGCGAGCCCCTCGCCCTTGCGGTCCTCGGTGACGTACCCGATGCCCTTGCGGACGGCCGTGCGCGGGTTGCCGATCCGCACCGGCTCGCCGTCCAGCTCCAGCGTCCCGGTGGTGAACGGCTGCACGCCCCAGATCGCGCGGGCGATGGCCGACCGGCCCGAGCCCTGCAACCCGGCCAGGCCGACGATCTCCCCGGCCCGGACCTCCAGGCCGACGTCCCGCACCCGCCCGTTGCCGGCGTTCTTCAGCGCCAGCCGCACCTCACCGGCCCCCGCGCCGCGGTCCGGGTACAGGGCGTCGAGCGAACGGCCCACCATGTGGCGGACGAGCTGGTCGGAGGAGATCTCCGCGGTCTCGACGCACGTCACGAACGCGCCGTCCTTGAGCACGGTGATGCGTTGGCTGAGGTCGAACACCTCGCGCATCCGGTGGGACACGTAGAGGATCGCCATGCCACGCTCGCGCAGCCGCTTGACCAGGTCGTAGAGCAGCTCGACCTCGTGGTCGGCCAGCGCGGCGGTCGGCTCGTCCATCGCGAGCACCTTGGCGTCGGTGGACAGCGCCTTCACGATCTCCACGACCTGCCGCTGCGCCACCGAGAGGCGGACCACCTCGGCGTCGGCCGCGATGCCGTCCTCGCCCAGCCACTCCAGCAGCCGGCGGGTCTCGGCCTCCATCGCGCGCCGGTCCACCTGGCCGCGCTTGAGCGGCTCACGGCCCAGGAAGACGTTCTCGGCGACCGTGCGGTGCGGCAGGAGGTTGAGCTCCTGGTGGATGATCGCGATCCCGGCCGACTGGGCGTCGCGCGGCGCGGCGAACGCGACCTCCTCGCCGTTGAGCAGGATCCGGCCCGTGTCCGGCTTGTGCACGCCCGCCAGCACCTTCAGCAGCGTGGACTTGCCCGCGCCGTTCTCGCCCATCAGCGCGTGCACCTCGCCCGCGCGCAGTTCGAGGTCCACGCCGCGCAGCACCCGCACGCCGAGGAAGCTCTTGGTGATGCCTTCCAGCCGGACCGGGATGTCGTTCACGCCGGCACCTCCGTCCACGCCCCGCCCGCCGCCGCGGACCGCAGCACGGCGTCGGTGATGCGCACCGCGCGCAGGCCGTCGGCGAAGGTCGGCAGGCCGTCGGCGGGGTCCTCGCCGAGCACGGCCCGGTAGGTGTCGGCCACGAACGCGTCGAAGCAGTCCTGGTAGCCCTGCGCGTGCCCGGCGGGCAGGCGGGCGTAGCGGGCCGCGCCCGGCGAGAGGGTGCCCGGGTCGCGCAGCAGCACGGTGCTGCCCGCGCGCCGGCCGACCCACAGCCGCTCCGGGTCCTCCTGGTCGAAGCCGAAGCTGGCCTCGGTGCCGGAGACCTCCAGGTGCAGCCGGTTCTTGCGGCCGGCGGCGACCTGCGAGACGACCAGGATGCCGACCACGCCCCGCGCGGTCGTGAACTGGACGGTGGCGATGTCCTCGGTCGCCGCGCCGCTGCGCTCGTGCACCACGACGGTCTGCGCGGACAGCCTGGCGATGCGGTCGCCGGTGGCGAACTCCACCAGGTCGCACCAGTGCGAGCCGATGTCGGCGAAGGCCCGCGACGGGCCGCCCAGCGCCGGGTCCACCCGCCAGTCGTGGTCGGTCTCGCCGGCCAGCCAGTCCTGCAGGTAGCTGCCGCTGACCGCGGAGACGATCCCGGCCTCGCCGCCCGCGAGCCGGGCCCGCATCTCCCGGACCATCGGGTGGAAGCGGTAGACGAACGGGACGGTGGCGATCCGGCCGGCCGAGGCGGTCACCAGGGCGGTGGCGTCGGCGACCGAGGTGGCCAGCGGCTTCTCGCAGATCACGTGGACACCGGCGGCGAGCGCGGTCTCGGCGATGCCGGCGTGGGCGCTGTTGGGGGCGCACACGTGCAGCACGTCGACCTGCGCGTCGGACAGCAGCGCCTCCAGGTCGGGATAGCCCCGGTCGGCGCCCACGGCCGCGGCGGCGGCGTCCGCGCCGACCGGGCTGCTCGCCGTCACGGCGACCACCCGGCCGCCCGCGCGGCGCGCCGACTCGGCGTGCACCCGGCCCATGAAGCCGGCACCGACCACGGCCGTCCGCAGCGTGCGGGCACCGACGTGGCCGTCACCGGCCGCCAGTGTTCCGTGGGTCACAGTCATGCGGCGAACCCTAAAACCACTATTGGCGAGTGTCAACCAAAAGTCTGGCGTGCTCCGCAAAAGTTACGTCGCTTAGGGCAACTTGTTCGAACACTTCCGTTGATGTGGTTCACTTACCGGGGTGTACGACCACCTCACGCCGTCGGCGGCGGGTTCCCCGGGTCACCTGCTCGGCCTCCTGCTCGACGGAACCCCCCGCACCCGCGCCGAGCTGACCGCCGAGACCGGGCTGGCCCGCTCGACCGTCCGCGCCCGCCTGGACGCGCTGCTGGACCTCGGCCTGGTCAGCGACCGGCCGGGCGGGGTGTCCACCGGCGGCCGGCCCGCCGGGCGGTTCGCGTTCAACGCCCGCTCCCGCGCCGTGCTGGCCGCCGAACTGGGCGCGACCCACGCGACCGTCGCCGTCACCGACCTCAACGGGGTGGTGCTCGCGCGGCGGCCGTTGCGCATCGCGGTCGCGGACGGTCCCGACGCCGTCATGGACTGCCTGGTGGAGACGTGGCGGGAGCTGCTCGTGGACGTGCCGCCCGTGCCGCTGGCCGGGGTGGGGATCGGGCTGCCCGGCCCGGTCGAGCACTCGTCCGGGCGGCCGAACCACCCGCCGATCATGCCCGGCTGGGACGGGTTCGACGTGCCCGCGCGGGTGTTCGCGGAGTTCGGCGTGCCCGTGCTGGTGGACAACGAGGTCAACCTGATGGCGCTGGGCGAGCACGCCCGGTCCTTCCCCGACGCCGACCACATGATCGTGGTGAAGGTCGCCACCGGCATCGGGTCCGGGTTCATCAGCAACGGCGTGCTGCACCGGGGCGCGGTCGGCGCGGCGGGCGACCTGGGCCACGTGCTCGCGCCGCACGGCGGCGACACCCCCTGCCACTGCGGCAACACCGGCTGCCTGGAGGCCGTCGCCGGCGGACCGGCCATCGCGGCGTCGTTGCGCGCCAAGGGGATCGAGGCGCACGGCAACGCCGACGTGGTGGCGCTGGTGCGGTCGGGGAACCTGGAGGCCAGCCACGCCGTGCGGCAGGCCGGGCGCGACATCGGCGACGTCCTGGCGGGCTGCGTGAGCATGTTCAACCCGTCGCTGATCGTCATCGGCGGGGCCCTCGCGGCGGCCGGGGAGATGCTGCTGGCCGGCGTCCGCGAGTCGATCTACCGCCGCTCGCTGCCGCTGGCCACCGGGAACCTGCGCATCGTGCCGTCCCAGGCGGGCGAGGACGCGGGCGTGCTCGGCGCGGCGGTGATGGTGGTGCAGCACGCCCTGTCCCCGGTCGTGGTGGACCGACAACTCGCCTGAACGCTCCGGGAGGTCACCGTGGCCACACCCGTCACCGGGTCGCGCACCGCGCCCGCCGTGCTCGCGTGGAGCCGCGACCTGGTGCGCCCGCCCCTCCTGCACGCCGTGCAGGGACTTCCGGCGACCGTCCGCCACATCGCGGGCTACCACCTGGGCTGGTGGGACCACCACGGCCGCCCCGCCCGGACGTCGTCGGGCAAGTCCGTCCGCCCGGCCCTGGCGCTGCTGGCGGCCGAGTCCCGGGGCGCTCCGGCGGAATCCGCCCTCCCGGCCGCCGTGGCGGTGGAACTGGCCCACAACTTCTCGCTGCTGCACGACGACGTCCTGGACCAGGACACCACCCGCCGCCACCGCCCGACGGCGTGGGCGGTCTTCGGCACCGGCGCGGCCATCCTGACCGGCGACGCCCTGCTGGCCCTGGCCACCGACGTGCTGGCCACCTCCGCGTCCCCGGCCACCGCGCACGACCTGTCGACGGCCGTGCTGTCCCTGGTGGAGGGTGAGCAGTCGGACCTGTCCTTCGAGACCCGCGACGACGTGACGCTGGCCGAATGCGTCTCCATGGTCGAGCACAAGACCGCTCCCCTGCTGGCGGCGGCCTGCGCCCTGGGCGCGACCTTCGCCGGAGCGCCACCGGACGTCACCGCCCACCTCCACGCCTTCGGCCACGCGCTCGGCGTGGCCTACCAGCACGTGGACGACCTGCTGGGCATCTGGGGCGACCCGAAGACCACCGGCAAACCCGCGCACGCGGACCTGGTGCGCCGCAAGAAGTCCCTGCCGGTGGTCGCCGCCCTCACCTCCGGCACGGCCGCCGGCGACGAACTGGCGGCCCTGTACGGCACCGTCGATGCGGACCCCGGGCGCTTGGCGGCCTTGGTCGAGCGAGCCGGCGGCCGGGCGTGGAGCGAATCGGAAGCGGACCGCCTGCTCACCGAAGCACTCGACCACCTCACCGCCACCGACCCCACGCCCCGAGCCGCCGCCGAACTCACCGCCCTGGCCCACCTCATCGTCCGCCGCAACGCCTGAAGGCCCCGGCGCTCGACGTTGAGCACCGGGGCCGCTTCTCAGGGCGTTACGTCAGCGCCCACTTCTGGTTCGTCCCGCCGTGGCACGTCCAGATGATCAACTGCGTGCCGTCGGCTGAGCCGCCGCCGTAGGCGTCCAGGCACTTGGCGCCGTTGCGCAGCGACCCGTCGGACTGGACGGACCAGTTCTGCGCCGACGTCCCGTTGCACGCCCACAGCTGCACCAGCGCGCCGTCGGCCTGGCTCGCGCCGTTCACGTCCAGGCACTTGCCCAACGCCTGGAGCGTCGAACCCACCTGCGTCCACTTCTGCGCCGACGACCCGTTGCACGTCCAGAGCTGCACCTTCGTGCCGTCCGCCGTCGCGCCGTTGTTGACGTCCACGCACTTGTTGCTCTGCGCGCCGACGATCTGCTTCGCCGTCGAACCACCACCGCTGCCCACACCGGGCCCGATGTAGCTGATCGAGTCGAGGTCGAAGTTGTTGTTCGACGGCGTCTTGAACACCACGAACAGCTCGACCGTCCCCGCGGGCCGGGTCACGTTCACCGCGGGCAGGCTGACGTAGTTGTCCCACCCGCCGGTGGAGGTCACCGGGGCCGACGCGATCAGGGCGCCGGTGGGCGAACCCGCCCGCAGCTCGATCGAGCCGCCGCCCGAGGGTGACGACACCTTGAACGACACCTGGTTGATCCCGGTGAAGTTGACCGGCTTGAACGAGATCCAGTCGTTGTTGGACACGTCGCCGATCCGCGCGCCCGACTCGGCCCCGGACTGCGACACCACCCGCACGCCGGACGAGCCGGTGAAGAACTCCGCCTGCTTCTTCTTGGGCTGCAACACCACGCTCGCGCCGCCCTTCAACGACGGCAACCCGGTCGCCCCGTTGTCGGCGTACTCCGACGAGATGATGATGTGCGCGTTGCCGTTCTGGTGCTCGGTGTCCGCCACCGCCGCCACGCTGCCCGAACAGCCGTTGATCGGGCTGCCCAACGGGTGCTTGTGCGAGTCGTGGCCGATGTTGCCCTGGGTGACCACGCGGGAGCAGTCGATCGAGCCGTCCTCGGGGTCGGTCACGCTCACCGTGTAGGGGATGTTCTGGCCCCAGTCGAACATGCCGCCCTCGGCCGGCCCGGTGAACCGGACGGTCGGCGCGGTGTTGCCCGCGGTCACCGTCAGGTTCGCCGTGCCGGTCTTGCCGGTCGGGTCGGTCACCGTCAACTGGACGTTGAACGTGCCGCGCGAGTTGTAGGTGTGCGAGGGGTTCGCGGTGGTGGACGTGCCGCCGTCGCCGAACGTCCACCGGTAGGACAGCGCCCCGCCCTCCGGGTCGCGCGAGCCCGCGCTGGAGAACGCCACCGTCAACGGCGTCCCGCCCGACGACGGGGTGGCCGACGCCTGCGCGATCGGGCTGCGCTCACCGGCGTTGTAGTCGATCCGGAACAACCCCGCCCCGGGCAGGTGGACGTTGTCGTCCCAACCCTGTCCCCACGTCAGCAGGTACATCGAGCCGTCCGGTCCGAACTTCATGTCCATGGGTGAGCTGAAGGACATGTTCGACAGGAAGTTGTTGATCTTCAGCAGGTTCCCGTTCGAGTCCGGCCGGAACTCCCAGATCCGGTTGCGCGCCCACTCGCCCACGAATGGCACCTGGTCGTAGTACGCCGGGAACTTCGTCTGCGACGGGTTGTTGGCGTTGTACTGGTAGATCGGGAACGCCATCGGCGCCTCGCCGCCGTTGCCCAGCTCCGGGAACTTGAAGCCCTCGGCGGCGCTGTTGCCGTACCAGACGTCGGCGGCGCGCGCGGCCGGTAGCGTGGTCAGGCCGGTGTTGTTGGGCGAGGTGTTGGTGGGTGCCGCGCAGTTGAACTTCGCGCCCGAGGTGCCGGTGGCGAAGTCGTAGTCGTTGAACGGGGTGTTGTTGCCGATGCAGTACGGCCAGCCGTAGTTGCCCGGCGACTTCACGATGTTCCACTCCACCAGGCCACCCGGCCCGCGGTTGGCGTTGTCCGCGCCCGCGTCGGGGCCGTAGTCGGCCACGTAGATCGCGCCCGTGGTCGGGTGGACGCTGAAGCGGAACGGGTTGCGGAAGCCCATCGCGTAGATCTCCGGCCGGGTCTTGGCCGTGCCGGGGGCGAACATGTTGCCCGACGGGATCGTGTACGTGCCGTCGGACTCGGGGTGGATGCGCAGGATCTTGCCGCGCAGGTCGTTGGTGTTGGCCGCGGTGCCCTGCGCGTCCCACCACTTGCGACCCGAGCGCTCGTCGATCGGCGAGTAGCCGTCGGAGGCGAACGGGTTGGTGTCGTCGCCGACGCCGACGTAGAGGTTGCCGCCCGGACCGAACGCCAGGTACCCGCCGGTGTGGCCGGGCTCGTTCTCCCGCCACATCGGGTAGGTCAGCAGGACCTTCTCACTGGCGAGGTCCAGGGTGTCGCCGGTCATGGTGAACCGCGAGATCCGGCCGATCTGCTCGGTCGTCGCGCCCGGCGAGTACGCCAGGTAGACCCACCTGTTCGTGGCGAAGTTCGGGTCCAGCGCGATGCCGGTCAGACCGTCCTCGGAGTTCTGGCCCGCGCCGTAGACGTTCAGGGTCGCGGCGGTGACGGTGGTTCGGGTGTCCGGCTTGAAGACCTTGAGCTTGCCGCCGTACTCGGTGAAGAACGCCCGGCCGTCCGGGGCCACGTCCACCGCGCCGGGCGCGATCGTGGTCTCGTCCAGCGCGACCTTCTCGAAGCTGCTCCACACCGTCGGGCCGCAGTCGGCCGCGACCTTCCCGCCGGCGGTCTCCACACCGCCCGCGACGTGCGAGACGAACAGCGGCTCGGTGTAGCTGCCGGACTGGTGGCCCATGCCGGTCGCCCAGAGCTTGCCGCCCTCGAAGTTGCGGCACCACGAGATCGGGTGGTCGTGGCCCATCGCCGAGCCGCCCGCGTTGTAGGTGGTCTCGTCCGCGGTCACCAGGACGTGCACGTCACCGCGCGCGGAGCGGTCGAAGTTGTACCACTCCTCGGTGCGCACCCACCGGTCCGGCAGGCCCGTGCCCGAGGGGTGCTTCTTGTCCGCGACCTTGGCCGTGCCCTGCACGATCGCCGAGTGCGCGGTCATGGTCATGCCGAGGAACTGGTCCCACCACGGGAACTGCGCCTCGATGTTCATGTCCGTGGCGTTGTGGATGGCCACCACACCACCGCCGTTGCGCACGTACGTCTGCATCGCGGCGCGCTGCGCGTCGGTGTCCCACACCATGCCCGAGGTCTGGAGCATCACGATCACGTCGTAGGTGGCGAGGGTGGCGTCGTTGAAGACCGCCGAGTCCTCGCTCTTGGTCATCTCCCACTGCCGCTCGGCCGCGAGCTTCTCGAACATCGCGATGCCGGCCGGGATCGAGTCGTGGCGGTACGCGCCGGCGGCAGTCTTGCTGAACAGCAGGACGTGCAGGCCCTCCGGGTGCGCGGACGCGGCCGGCGCGGATGTCACCCCGGTCACTAGAAGTACTGATGCAACTACTGTGAGTAGTCGCCTGAGGGTGTGGTGCATTGCCACTCCTTCGGGGCGGTTGTCGGGCGGGCGGTTACTCGGTGAAGGCGGCGGTGGCGCCGCGCAGGAAGGCCAGACCGTCGGCGGCGAGGGCGTCCGGCGACGAGGCCAGCGGCCTCCAGATGGAGGCCGCGGTGGCGATGGAGGCGTTGTCCGGCGTGAACGACTCGATGCACAGCGGGCCGCGGTAGCCGGTCTCGGCCAGGGCGTGGAGGATGCCGGGCCAGTCGAGGTGGTCGCGGCCGGGCGTACCGCGGTCGTTCGCGCAGACCTGGACGTGGGCGGTGCGCGCGCCCGCGGCGAGGATCGCGGTGACCGGGGAGGTCTCCTCGATGTTGAGGTGGTAGACGTCCAGCGCCAGGCCGCAGCCCTCTTCGGGCAGGCCGGCCAGCGCTTCCAGGGTCTGGTCGACGGTGTTGAGCAGGCTGGTCTCGTAGCGGTTCAGCGGCTCGACGGCGATCCTGACGCCCCGGCCGGCCGCGTACTCGACCACCGGGGCCAGGTTCTCGCGTAGCCGCGCGTAGACCTCGGCGCGGTCGTCGATGCGCCACGTCCGGCCGACTGAGCTGTACGCGGGGCCGGCCGCGACCGGGCTGCCGACGGTCGCGGCGACGTCCACCACGTGCCGGAGGTAGTCCTGGGTCTCCGGGACGGTGTCGGCGTCCACCAGCTCGCGGCCGGGCGGCATCACCAGGCAGACGGACGCCTTGAGGCCCAGGTCCGCCAGCAGGTCGGCCGCGCGGTGCGGGTCCCAGTCACCCGGCTGCTCCACGGGCAGCTCGATGACGTCGAAGCCCTGCTCCCGCACCCACGGGGCGAGCTTCGCCAGGTCCTCGTCGGTCAGCGGGGAGGTCCATACCCACGTGTTGACGCCGATGTCCCACATGTGGGTGAACGTAAGCCAGGTCATATGACCTGGTCAATACAAAAGGAACGCTCCCAGTACCTACTTATGTCTACTTCTCGCCAAAAGCCAGCTCGCCGGTCAGCTCGCGAGTTGCATGTCGAGCACTTCGGGCGACAGCGCGTGCTTGGCCACCATCGCCGCCGCGCCGAGCACGCCGGCCTCCGGGCCCGCCTTGGACGCCACGATCCGCAGGTTCTCCGTGGCCAGCGGGAGCGAGCGGCGGTAGACCGACTCGCGCACGCCGGCCAGCAGCATCTCCCCCGCCTGCGCGACCAGCCCGCCCACCACGACCAACGACGGGTTGAACATGCTCACGCACGCCGCCAGCACCTCGCCGATGTCGCGGCCCGCCTGGCGCACCACCTGCCCGGCCTCCAGGCTGCCCGACCGCACCAGCCGCACCACGTCGGCCGTCGTCGTCGCGTCCACGCCCCGCTCGCGCAGCTTCGCCGCCATCGCCGGACCGCTGGCCACGGCCTCCAGGCACCCGGTGTTGCCGCACCGGCACAGCACGTCCCCGCCGTGCGGGGCCTGGATGTGCCCGAGGTCGCCCGCCGCGCCGACCGCGCCCCGGTGCAGCACCCCGTTGCTGATCAGACCCGACCCGATGCCGGTGGCGACCTTGACCACGATCATGTGCTCGGCCTCGGGGAACGCGGTGGTGTGCTCGCCCAACGCCATCAGGTTGACCTCGTTGTCCACCAGCACCGGCACGCCCAGTTCGGCGGTGACCAGGCCCGGCACGTCGAAGCCGTCCCAGCCGGGCATTATCGGCGGGTTGTTGGGCCGCCCCGTGGAGTGCTCGACCGGGCCGGGCAGGCCGATGCCCACGCCCGCCACCGGCGCGCCGCCCGCGGGCAGCAGCTCGCGCCAGGCCTTGACCAGCAGCGGGAGGATGACCGTCGGGCCGTCGGCGATGTCCAGCTCGATCTGCTCGACCGCGATCAGCCGGCACCCCAGGTCGGCGACGGCGACCGTGGCGTGGGTCGCGCCGACGTCGGCGGCCAGCACCAGCCGCGCGCCCGCGTGGAAGGCGAACCGGCTCGCGGGCCTGCCGCCGGTGGACACGTCGTCGCCGATGTCGCTGACCAGGCCCGCCGCCATGAGCAGGTCCAGACGGGCGCGGACGGTCGAGCGGGCCAGGCCGGTCTCGGCCACGATGTCCGCGCGCGTGCGCGGCCGGCCGTCCATCAGCAGGCGCAGCAGGGCTGCGGGCGAGGCGGCGTCGACGGTCGGGGCGCTCTCCATCGCTCCATTGTTCCAGACCACTGCCGTTTGCGGCTGGCACACGTCATTAGTCCGGCGAGTTGACGAACGGCGACCGGTGACTTCGGCCCATCGGCGGGCAATACACCCGCGACGAACTGTGTGGACTGTTGACGGCCCGTCCGTCCCGGCCGGCGGGTGATCGCGCCGATAACCTCCGACACGCCGCAGGAGCACGGGACGCGAGGAGCCGAGGTGCCGTACGCAGTGTGGATCGAGCTGTCCGATCCCGATCCACCGGGGCCCGACGACGTCGCCCACGCCCGGCGGCCCGACCTCGTGCTGGAGCTGATCGAGGCGGGCGGTTCGGGGGACGGTCCGGCGCTCGACGGCGAGGACGAGCCGGGGGCCGTCGCCGACGAGCCGGTGGCCCTGCTCGACGTGCGGGTGCTGACCTACCCGGAGGGCGCACGGGTCGGGCTGGCCGTGGACGCCGTGGACCTGCCGGCGGCGCTGGCCGTGGGCCTGGGCGTGGCCCGGTACCTGTCCGGCACGCCGGCGCTGTTCGGGTGGCGGCTGGAGTCCATCAGCGGCGCGAAGCTCGACGCGCCGCTGGAGCCGGACGTGTGGCTGCCGTCGGTGGACGACGACCGGCCCCGGTTCCCGATCGCCGAGCACCTGCCCCGCGAGCTGCAGGAGCCCGCCGCCCAGTACCTGCTCGCCGCGGCGGCGGCCGACGTCAACGACCCGGTGGGGCGCGGGCCGTGGCGGGTGGACGCGGCGGACCTGGTCGCCGGGTCGGTCGAGCACCCGTGGGGCCGGGAGCTGGTGGCCGCGCTGGGCGGCCTGCTGGTCGCGGCGTGCCGCGCGGAGGCGGTGCGGCACCCGCTGGTGGGTCGCGGCGGCGGGGACACGGCGCTGGCGCAGGCGCTGCTGGACGCCGTGCGCGCCGACCACGACGCGCCGGTCACCGACGTCGACCAGGACGGCATGCGCGGCCACCTGCTGCTGGAGGACTTCGCCGCCGCCCACGACCTCCAGTGGCACCGCGTGGACCCGGACCTGGCCCCCGACCTCGCCGAGGAGCGGCGGCGGGCCCAGTTGCGCGCCCTGCTGTGGGCGGGCATCCGGTGCCTGGCGACGTTGGGCCGCGACGGGCTGGCCGCCGCCGAGACGCCGTGGGTGTGGCTGGCGGACCTGGACAGCGACGACGTGGCCGCCGTGGTGGACCACTTCGCCGACCGCGACACCGAGCAGACCGCCGAGGCCGCCGAGGAGGCCGAGGCGCTGCTGTACGGGGCGACCCAGGCGCACCTGCTGATGCGCCTGGCGCTGCTGCACCCGGAGCTGCTGGCCGCCGACCGCATCACCGCCGTGCGCAACGACCTGCGGATCTCCACCGAGCCGCTGCAACACCTCGGGTTCCACGCCCTCACGTCGTTCGGGTCGGCGGCCCTGGAGCGGGCGACGCCGCCCCCGCACGCCGCCGGGGTCGCCCGGACCGTGCTGACGGCGTTGCGGGCCGTCGACGCCGAGGAGGACGACGCGCTCGACGAGCTGTACGCGGCCATCGAGGACGTGCTGCCGACCCGCCACATCGCCGACCGCGAGCGGCAGGCGCACACCGACGCGTTCCTCGACGTGGTCACCGCGACGGCGGCGGCCGGCGAGGACGCGGCCCGGGTGGCGCGCGAGCTGTTGGCGTTCCCGGCGGAACTGGCGTGCATCGTGGCCGACCTGCCCGACGGCGGCCGGGCCGAGCACACGTTGCGGCTGCGCGTGCTCGCCGCGGCGGCCAGCCTGGACCCGGCGGTGGCCGGCGAGGTGGCGGCCGACCTGCCCGGGCTGCGCGGCAAGGACCCCCGCGACGAGCCGGCCCTGCACGCCGAGGCGAGCACGTGGTGGGGGCGCGCGGTGCGGGCGTTCGGCGACCGGCCGGACGTGGTGGCGCGGGCCGCCGCCGGCTGCCCGGAGCCGGGGGCCGGCCTGTTGCGGCGGATCACGACCGCCTCACTCGACGACCTGCCCACCCCGACGGCGGTCGTCGCGGTCGTGCAGGCCGTCTCCGCGCTCGGCATCGCCGCGCAGGCCCCCTACCTGCCGCACGAGATCATCACCGGGTGAGCGCGGCAGGCGCGGCGCGGCGAGCAGCGGCAGGACCATGAGGGCGGCGGCGGTCGCGGTGAGGGCGGCCGGGGCGGTGTCCAGCACCAGGCCGCCGAGCAGCGCGCCGCCCGCCACGGCCGCGTTCCAGGCCGCGATGGTCAGCGACTGCGCCGAGTCCGCGCTCCGCCCGGCCACCACCGCGGTGACCGCCTGGAACGCCGTCGGCGCGCCCCCGAACGCCAAGCCCCACAACGCCATCGAGCCCCACAGCCAGTCCACCGGCAGCAGCACCGCCACCACGATCGCCGCCGGGCACACCACCAGCACACCCCTCGGGCACCGGTCCAGCGCGCGGCCGACGACGAGGATGCCCACGACGGCCGCGAGCCCGAACACCAGCAGCGCCGCGCTCAGCGACGACTCCCTCCCCGACCGCGCCAGCACCGGCCCGAGGTAGGTGTAGAGGGTGTTGTGCGCCAACGAGAACGCCGACACCGTCACCACCACGCGGACCATCCCGGGCACCCGCAGCGCGGCCGGGACGCTGACCCGCACCGGTTCGGCGGCCACCGGCGGCACCACCGCCGAGACCCACGCGAACAACGGCACGGCCACCAGGCCCATCAGCACGAACGTCCACCGCCACCCCACCAGCTCCCCCAGCGCGGCGCCCGCCGGCACGCCGACGGCGAACCCCAGCGGTGTCCCCGCCATGGCCACCGCCAACGCCCGACCGGACCGCCCCGGCGGCGCGAGGCGCATCGCGTACACCGCCACCAGCGACCACATCACGCCGGTGATCGCACCGGACGCGACCCGCGCGCCCAGCACGACCGCGAACCACGGCGACGCGGCGATCACGAGGTTGGTCACCGCGAACCCGGCCACGAGCGCGAGCAGCACCCGCTTGCGCGGCAGGCGGGAGGTCCACGCGGTCAACGGGATCGCGGTCAGCGCGGTGGTGAGGGCGTACCCGGTGACCAGGTGCCCGGTGGTCGAGGGCGGCACGCCGAAGTCGGCGGACATGCCCAGCAGCAGCCCGGCCGGCAGCACCTCGGTCAGGCAGCCGAGGAACACGATGACCGACAACGCGAGCAACGCCCGGAGCGGGAGCACGGACGGCTCCTTTCGACGGGGGACGGCCGGCGTCCCGCGCGGGGGACGCCGGCCGAGCGGGTCAGCCCTTGGCGAGCTGGGCGTTGATCCAGGACCGCAGGGCGGCCTCGCCGCGGTACCCGACGTGCCGGGAACCGGTCAGCTCCGCGCCGTTGCGCACCGGGACGAGCGTGGGCAGGTACTGGATGCGGTACTTGGACGCCAGGTCGCGGCTGGTGTCCACGTCGACCTCGCCGAGCAGGAAGCGCCCGTTGTACTCGGCGGCCAACCGCTCGATGACCGGCTTCATCTGCCGGCACGGGCCGCACCAGGTGGCGCCGAAGTCCAGCACGACCAGCTTGGTCTTCGAGATCTCCATGACCTGGGCGTGGTTGGCCGAGGTCACCTTGACGACGTTCTCGTTGGCGGTGGTGGTGGGCGCGGCGCCGGCCGGGGCCACCGCCATGATGGTGGCGGCGGCGACCGCGACGGCGGTGACGCCGAGGCGCAGCAGTCTGGCGAACATGGGCGTTCTCCTCCATTGGCAGGGAAAGGCGGCGGAACGTTCGGGCCGGCCCCCGGGGGACCGGCGCGGACCGGGTCAGTCCGAAGTGGACGTCGGCAGGCCGGCGGCCACCCAGTCCTCGATGCCCTCGCGGTACTTGCGCACGTTCGGGTAGCCCAGCTCGGTGAGCCGGGCGCCCACGAACTCGCTGTTGCGGCAGGGGGTGTTGGCGCAGTACACGACGATGTCGGCGGACTTGTCGGGCAGGACGTCGGGCGCGTGCCGGTCGGTGGACGCCGCCGCCTGCTCGTACGGGTAGCCGGGGATGTTCACCGCGCCCGGCAGGTGTTCCTTCTCGTAGTACGCCACGGGCATCGTGTCCACCACGACCAGCGTGCCCGCGTCGATGCCCTTCCTGAGTTCCTCACGGGTGATCAGCGGCAGCATGGCGGTGTCCCTCTTTCGGATCGGGATTCCCGCGGCGGTGCCACCGAGTGTGGCCACGCCGGGGATACCGCGCCCACTGCCGGCCTGCTATGCCGTCCGGTTATCCGCGAGCCAGTGCCGGTAGACCTCGTGGTCGGCGGCCAGCCGCCGGTACGCGCCCAGCGCCGCCGCGTGCACGTCGGCGAACTGCGCGGCGAACGGGTGGTCGGTGCGCCACAACAGGATGTGCTGCACGGTCATCGGCGTCCCGGTCAACGGCCGCACGACCATGCCGGGAGTGTCCGGGGTGGTCGGCTGCACCAGGCACACCCCGTGCCCGCCGGCCACCAGGCGGAACCGCAGGGTGTCCACGTCGTGCGCGATGCGCGGGGTGAACCCGTGCGCCAGGCACATCTCGCGGAACACGATCCGGCAGCCGTCGCCGCAACTGGACACGATCCACCGCTCCTCGGCCAGGTCGGCGAGGTCCACCGAGGACGCGTCGGCCAGCCGGTGCCACGACGGCAGCGCGACGAACGCGGGCTCGGTCACCACCCGCGCGGCGCGCACCTCGCCGGGCACCGCCAGCGTCCGGGGGCCGCAGATCAGCACCAGGGCCAGGTCCACGCACCGGTTCACCACCTGCTGCACCAGCCGGCTGTGCGACATGTCCGCGCGGGTGGTCAGCTCGCGGCCGGGCATGAGGTCGAGCAGGCAGTTGAACACCTCGGGGGCCAACGCGCTGTCGTTCCAGCCGACGCGCACGCCGCCGTCGGCGCTTGGGTGGCGGCGGAAGTCGCGGTCCAGCTCGTCGAACGCGGGGATGATCGCCTCGGCGCGGGACAGCACGAGTTCGCCGATGCGCGTGGGCCGGACGCCGCGGGGGTCGCGGTCGAACAGGCGGTCGCCGACGAGTTGTTCGATGCGGCGCAACTGGTGGCTGAGCGCGGGTTGCGGCAGGCGCAGCTCGCCCGCCGCGCGGTTGAGGCTGCCCGCCCGCGCGATGGCGAGCAGCACGCGGAGGTGTCGGACTTGGAGCTCCATGTCACTCATTACGCTCGCTCGACCGCGCGCTGTCACCTTTCTACGCCGATCACTGGCGACTATGTCGGCCGAACGGCGTCGGGGCGCGAGCCGTTCGGTTCAGCGCTTCCCGTTCTATAAGGCCGTGGCATGACCTTTCGGCAGTACCACCACCCCCAGGTGGTCCGCATAGTGGTCGAATCGCCCGATTCCCGGGACCTCCCTGCGAAACACCCACCGGAGCCGACGGTGATGACCACTCCCCTGACCGAGCACTGCGCCGGACCGCTCGCGAGCGCCCGGCACGTGTGCCTCGGTGTCAGCCCGTTCAACAGCTACTTCTCCGTCGAGCGCATCGTCGAGCTGGCCCGCTGGGCGATGGCCTCGTTCGAGCACTACCACTTCTTCATCCCCGACCGCGCCGCCGCCTTCACGTTGGAGGCGTTGGGCTACGACCCGGCCCGTGCGCGCAGCAAAGCGCGCCGGCAGGGCCAGTACGTGGTCAACAAGGTGTGCCGCGCCCTGGTGGACCTCGGGGTCTACTACCCGGAGCGGCACGTGCTCGACGGCGCCGCGCTCGCCGAGAACCCCTGCTACCAACGCCTGCTGATGAACGCGCACGACCTGTTCGAGCAGGACGAGACCTTCGCCGGGCACTGCCTGGACGCCACCCGCTGGGTCCTGGACCGCAAGCTGCCCGACGGCGAGGTGCCGTCGGAGGCCCAGCTGCGCAGCGCCGTGCGGTACTTCCTGGCGGAACTGCCGCTGTTCGTCGACACGCCGGCGATCGTCGGGGTGCCCGGCTCGGTGTTCGCCTACCACCAGCGGGTCAAGTTCCTGGAACTGCTCTACGCCCGCGAACTGCCCTGGCAGCCGCACCCCGGCCAGGGGTTCGTGCTGCTGCGACCCGACGAGGAGTGCTGAGCCGTGCACGACGACCACTCGCTGCGCCGCCTGCCCGACACCGCCCGCTGCTCGTGGGTCTCCGTTGCCGTGCAACGGTTCGGCCAGGTGTCGTCGTTCCACCAGTTCCTGCTCGGGGCGGTCCTCGGGTTCGGGATGACGTTCTGGGACGCCGTCCTGGCGATCACGCTGGGTTCGGTGATGCTGGAAGTCGTCACCGTGCTCATGGGCGTCGCCGGGATGCGTGAGGGCGTCTCGACGTCCGTGCTGGCCCGGTGGGCCGGGTTCGGCGGGCGCGGGTCCGCGCTGGTCGGCCTGCTGGTCACGGTGAGCCTCGCCGGGTGGTTCGGCGTGCAGAACGACGTGTTCGCGCACGGCCTGCACGCGTTGATGGGCGGCCCGCCGGTGTGGGTGTGGGCGGTGCTCGGCGGGATCGCGGTCACGCTGATCGTGGTCGCGGGCTTCCACACCATGGCGTGGACCGCCTACCTGACCGTGCCCGCGTTCCTGCTGCTGGCGGGGTACGCGATCAGCAAGGAGCTGACCCGGCACGACCTGGGCGACCTGGTGTCGATGGCCCCGCCCGGCCCGGCGCTGTCGGTCGCGCAGGGCACCACGCTGGTCGCGGGCGCGTTCATCATGGGCGCGGTGATGACGCCGGACATGACCCGGTTCAACCGCCGGGTGTCCGACGTGGTCAAGCAGACGCTGATCAGCGTCACCCTCGGCGAGTACCTGATCGGCCTGACCGGTGTGCTGCTGGCGCACGCCGCGCGCAGCGCCGACATCGTCGCGGTGATCACCTCGACGTCCGGTGTGCTCGGCACGCTGATCCTGGTCACGGCGATCATGAAGATCAACGACTGGAACCTGTACTCGGCGTCGCTGGGCCTGGTCAACACGGTGCACGTGTTGGCGGGCCGCACGCTGTCCCGGGCGAAGGCGACCCTGGCGCTCGGCGCGCTGGGCACGTTCCTGTCCGCGATCGGCATCCTGGACCACTTCACCACGTTCCTGACCTGGATCGGGGTGATCACGCCGCCGGTCGCGGGCATCGTCATCGCCGAGTACTTCGTGGTCCGCACGTGGCGGCGCGCGCTGGACGAGTCCCGCGCGGTCGGCGAACTGCCCGCCGACCCGCCGAACTGGGTGCCCGCGTCGCTGCTGTGCTGGGCGGCCGGCGCGGCGGTGGGCGCGTTCGTGCCGATCGGGATCCCGACGATCAACTCCGTGCTGACGGCGTTCGCGCTGTACGCTGCGATCGGCAGGACAATCGGGATCCTGCGACCGCCGCCCAGGTCCCGGGTCGACACCCACCGCTGAGACGGGCGTGACGGCATGGAACTCGACGTCCACCACCTCCGCCTCGTGCGGGCCATCGGGGACACCGGCAGCCTGTCCGAAGCGGCGGTGGTGCTCGGCGTGAGCCAACCCGCGGTGAGCGGGAAGCTCAAGCGCCTGGAGAACGCGCTCGGCCAACGGCTGTTCGACCGGGGCCGGGCGACCACGGTGACCCCGACCCCGACCGGCGAGCTGCTGCTGAGCCGGATCACCGCGGTCCTCCCGCTGATGGAGGGCCTGGTGCACGACATCGAGTCGCGCACCAGACCGGCCGCGGCCCGCCCGCGCGTGGGCGGCGCGTGCTCCCCGATCCTGGGCCACCTGCCCGGGATCGCCGCGGACCACCTGCCGTGCGGCGCGGACGCCACCCTCCTGGACAGCGAGTGCCGCGACCTGGTCGTGGACCTGGTGGCCCAGCGCCGGTTGGAGATCGGCCTGGTCAAGGACTACCCGGGCTTCGAGACCACCACGCCGGCCTGCGTGGACACGGCGGTGGTGGCGCACGACCCGACGATGGTGGTCCTGCCCGAGCACCACCCGTTGGCGCGGTTGGACGTGGTGCGCCTGGAACAGCTGGCCGACGCGGAGTGGGTGCTGCCCGCCCCGGACTCGACCCGCTTCCACGAGTACTTCCACGGAACGTGCCGGGCGGCCGGGTTCCGGCCGCGGGTCCGGCACGTGGCGGAGAGCTACTCGACGACGATCGCGGCCGTGCGCAACGGCGCGGTGGGGCTGTCCCAGGCGGCGTGCGAGGGGCACCAGCAGGTGGCGGTGCGACTTCTGGCCGACGACGTCCTGAGCCGGCGCTTCGTGCTGATGTGGCACCGGGAAGGCGTCGTGGCACCCCACGCGCAGGCCGTGCTGGACGCCGCCACCAAGGCCTACCACGCGGAGTGCCACGCCTCCCCGGTCTACTCGCGCTACCTCATCTAGGGCTGTCCTCGAACGGTCGAAGGCCGGCGGGCGTCCGCCGGCCCAGCCCTTTGCGCTCGCGGCCGGCCTTGGTCGCGCGTGCCCGCCGCACCACCCGACCGCCCCTTGTGGGCGATGGCCGGGCTTGTGCGGCGGGCGGCGGGGGCGTGCTGACGGGCACACGATGCGGCTCGGTGAATTCGTGCCTGCCCGGTCTGCATTCCCAAGGGCTCCAGCGGTCAGTCCAGGAAGCCGGTCGGGGCTGTCGTCCCGTCCACCCAGGCCGTGAAGAACGGCTTCAGGTCCATGTCGGCCACCGCCGCCACGTACAGCTCCCAGTCGTACCAGCCCTGGTTCCAGTTGTCGTTGATCTCCGGGAACTCACGCAGGACCGCGAAGAACTTCTCGTCACCGATGTGCTTGCGCAGCGCGTGCACCATCAGCACGCCCTTGTCCGACACCGAGAACTCCCGGCCCCGGCCGGGGTCGGACAGCTTGCGCGCCCAGAACGCCGGGTCCGCCGCCCGCACCGCCGCCTGGTAGCGCGGCTCGACCGCGATCCCGCGCCGCTCCTCGTCCCACAGCCACGCCAGGTACCGGGCGAACGACTCGGGCAGCGGCTGGTCCTTCCACATCTTGATGGCCAGCTTGTTGCCCCACCACTGCGCCGCCGCGGCCTGGACCAGCGCCGACTCACCCGCGCCCGCGCCGAACACCGGACGGCCCTGGGCGGGGTGGGCGTAACCGAGCCGGTCGGGCACGTACAGGCCGCCGGTCGACGAGTACGGGAACGGGCCCAGCTTGCCGGTCAGGAACCCCAGCACCTCGGGCAGCTTCGCGGCCAACGGCCCGGCGTTGGTGCCCGGGGCGAACGCGTCGAGCACCGGCGTGTCACCGGCGGTGGACTCCCGCACGGTGTACCGGTCGATGCCGATCATCGTGGCGGACGGGGCGATCGGCTGGTTCTCCACCCACGTCGTGGCGCTGCCCGGTTCGCGCACGCCGTTCGACACCACCGTCCACCCCCTCGGGACGGTCGCGGTGACGCGGAAGGTCGCCTTGTCGGCGGTGGTGTCGTTGACCGGGAACCACGTCGTCGCCGAGTGCGGCGCGCCGGCCGCGAACGCGCCGCCGGTGTGGGAGGTGCGCCAGCCGGTCCAGCCGCGCGGGGTGTACTCGGCCTGCGGCCGTCCACAGTAGACGATCGTGACGGTGAAGGTCGCGCCTTGCTCCAGGACGGTCCTCGGGGTCACGACCAGCTCGTGCTCCTTGGCCCGGGTGAAGGTCGCGGGCACGCCGTCCACGTGCACGCCGCTCACCGTCAGGCCGCGCAGGTCGAGGTTGAACCGGCTCAGCCGCTGGGTGGTGACCGCGGTGACGACGGTCTTCGCGGACAGGAACCGGGCGGCGGGGTCGTAGGACAGGGCGACGTCGTAGTGCGAGACGTCGTAGCCGCCGTTGCCGTCGGTCGGGTAGTACGGGTCCACGCCCAGCACGGTGCCGTTCGGCGCGACGTGGACGTAGCCGTCGCCGCCGATCGTGTCGTCCTGGGCGGTGGCGGGGGTCGGGCACACGGTCAGGCCGCACAACAGCAGGGTGACCGACGAACCGAGTCGTCGGATGCGCACAGCCATGGGAAACCTCTCCGGTGGGGACATGTGCGGGCCAGTCTCGGCGCGCCCCGCCGCCCCGCCCCACTGCCACTTCCCCATGTCGGCGCGTTATCGGCGACGCCCGATCCACCCGCCTGGCCGCCGGAAGTGCCGCTAGAATCCGCCGCCGAATTTCCATGCGCTACTTATGCAATTCGCGATATTCGTCCTTACGAGTTGCCGCCTGCGACATCCGGGTGTTCTCCGGAATTGACCGAAACATCCATCACCGATCCGCGATTTCCCTGGTGCGCAGACCCGTCGCCGCTGGTCAGGTGGTTCGACCAATTCCAGTGATCCGGCGGTCTCCGCCTGCGCGAAAAACGAGGAACACACACACCACGGAAAGTGGGAGCGATGCGAAAACTCCTCCGCACGGTGCTCACCGGCGTTTCGGTGGCCACTCTCGGATTCACCGGTCTCGCGGTCGGCTCGGCCGCGCCGGAACGGTCGGTCGACCTGCCCGCGGACGTCCTCACGGCCATGCAGCGCGATCTCGGGCTCACCGCCGACCAGGCGGCCAGACGCGCGGTCCAGCAGGACGAGGCCGACCGGCTCGACGACGTGCTGGCGCGACGCCTGGGCGCGGCGTTCGGCGGCGCGTGGTTCGACGCCGAGGCGGGCCGGCTCGCGGTCGCCGTCACCGACCCGGCGCGGGCCGGCGAGGTGCGCGCGGCGGGCGCGCGGGCCCACGTGGTCAAGCACAGCGCGGCCGACCTGGAGCGGATCAAGGGCGAGCTGGACTCCCTGGCGGGCAAGCAGGCCGACGACGGCAAGCGCGACAGACCCGGGAGAGGCCGGTCCGACGAGGTCAAGGGCCTGGTGTCCTGGTCGGTCGACCCGACCGCCAACGTCGTGTCGGTGACCGCCCTGGCCACCGGGTCGGAGAAGGCCGTCGCGAGCCTGCGCAGGTACGGCGACGCCGTGCGGGTGGACTACACCGCCGTCGAACCGTCCACGGCGGCGTTCCTCGACGGCGGCGACATCCTGTACTACGGCGCGTTCGGCGGCGGGTACTGCTCGGCCGGGTTCAACCTGCGCAACGTCAACAACGGCCTGCGCTACGTCCTGACCGCGGGCCACTGCGGCCCGGCCGGCACCGCCGTGTACGGCTACACCGGCGCGCAGATCGGCACCGTGCAGGCCGCGTTCTTCCCGACCTGGGACGACGCGCTCGTGCGCGTGACCAACACGGCCGCGTGGACCCAGGGACCCTGGGTGGACGTGAACCCGTCGCAGGGCGGCGTCGTCACCGTGACCGGGTACAGCGACTCGCCGGTGGGCACCGCGATCTGCAAGTCCGGCGTGACCACCAAGCTGACCTGCGGCGTGATCACGGCCAAGCGGCAGACGGTGACGTACTCGGGCGGGCAGACCGTGTACGACCTGACCCGGCACAACGCGTGCGTCGAGCCGGGCGACTCGGGTGGTTCCAACTACCGCAACTCCGGCACCCGCACGGCGGAGGGCGTGACCAGCGGCGCCCAGCTGTACGTGGTCGGCGGCCGGTACCGGTGCGCGGCGGCGGTGGGCCTGCCCAACGTGTCCTGGTACTACCCGGCGGCGATCAGCCTGCCGTACTACCAGGCCGTTTACGGCGCGACGCTCTGGTGATCCCGTGAGAGGGCCGGCCGGCGGACTTGATCGCCGGCCGGCCCGCGCGCTTGAGTAGGCACATGGCTTTCGCCTTGGAGCGCTACTGCGCCGAAATCGTCACCCAAACGGACCTGCTGCGCGCGCACGTGACCGGCGCGGACATGCGGACCCGAGTGCCCAGCTGCCCGGACTGGAACCTCGGCCAACTCTTACGGCACGTCGGCGGCGGGCACCGGTGGATCGAGCAGGTCATCCAGACCGGCGGACCGGTGCCCAACCCGGCGCGCGACCTCGACGGCTACACCGACGAGGACGCCGCGTACCTCGACGGGTGGCTCGCGGAGAGCGCGACCGTCCTGACGAAGGCGTTGCGGGACAACGGCCCGGACCGGCCCGTCGAGGTGGGCATCCCCGGCTTCACCTCGCCGGAGCTGTGGGCGCGGCGGATGACCCACGAGACCGCCGTGCACCGGGCGGACGCGGCCGCCGCCGTCGGGGCGGAGTTCGACCTCGCGCCCGAGATCGCGGCCGACGCGGTGGACGAGTGGATGGTCTTCGGCGCGAGCCCCCGGCGCGGCGTGGCGGTCGGACCCGGCCGCAGCCTGCGGTTCGAGGCCACGGACACCGACGCCGCGTGGTTCGTGGACCTCACCGGCGAGGCGCCGCAGTGGCGGCGCGGCCGGGAGGACGCCGCCGTGACGGTGCGCGGGCCGGTGGCGGAACTGGTGCTGTCGCTCTACCTGCGACCCGCGCCGCACGTGGAGGTGACCGGCGACCGGGCCCTCCTGGAGGACTGGGTGGCCCGCACCGGCATCTTCCGGGGCTGAGACGGGTCGGCGGCGGTCGCTGGCGCGGAGCCGGGGCCGGGTCGGCGGCGGTCGCTGGTGCGCAGCCGGGGCCGGGTCGGCGGCGGTCGCTGGTGCGCAGCCGGGGCCGGGTCAGCGGCGGTCGCTGTGCCCGAGGGAGCGGTCCGGGGCCACGCGGTCCCGGACCAGCCGCTTGAGCTCCGCGAGGTCCGGGAACCCGTCCTGCTCCTTGCGCGACCAGATCGTCTCGCCGTCCAGCCGCACGTCGAACACGCCGCCGGTGCCCGGGACCAGCGCGACCTCGCCCAGCTCGGTGGTGAACGTGGTGAGCAGCTCCTGGGCCGTCCAGCCGGCGCGCAGCAGCCAGCGGCATTGCGTGCAGTACTCGATCTCCAGCCGGGGCCGCCTCGTCGTCATGGCCGCAAGTATGGTCTCCGACGTGCTGAGCTACCTGCCCCTGTTCGCCGTGTGGTGCCTCGCCGTGGTCAGCCCCGGCCCCGACATGCTGGTCGTCGCGCAGCAGGCGACCACCCGCTCGCGCCGCCACGGCGTGGTCACCGGGCTGGGCGTCGCGTCCGCCATCGCGGTCTGGGCGGTGGCGAGCATGCTGGGCCTGTCCGTGCTGCTCGCGCGAGTCGGGTGGCTCTACGACGTGGTGCGGCTGGCCGGCGCGGCGTACCTGGTCTACCTGGGCGCGCGGGCGCTGTGGTCGAGCCGGCGGACCGAGGTGGCGGTGGTCGAGCCGGTCGACGCGACGCCGGTCAGCGCCGCGCGGGCGTGGCGGATCGGGTTCCTGACCAACATCGGCAACCCGAAGGCGGCGGTGTTCTTCGGCAGCCTGTTCGGCGCGTTGCTGCCGGCCGACACGGCGACCCCGGGCCGGGTCGCCGTGGTCGCGGGCATGGTGGCGCTGGCGGCGGCCTGGTTCTCGCTGGTGGCGACCCTGTTCGGGCTGCCGCGCGTGGTCGAGGTGTACCGGCGGGGCAGGCGGTGGGTGGACCGGGTCACCGGGATCGCGTTCGTCGCCCTGGGGGGCCGCCTCGCGCTGGACCGGTGATGCCGTCCAGGACCGTGGACACCAGCGCCGCGATCCGGTCGGCCGGCACCTCGACCGGCGCGCGCACCCCCCGGTACATGCGCGGCAGCACCAGGTCGTGGCACGCGCCGATGACCAGGGTCGCGACGGCGTCCAGGTCGGCGTCCCGCTTGACCGCGCCCCGGTCCCGCTCGCCCTTCAGGTAGTCGACCAGGGCGGTGTGCAGCCCGCGACCGCCGGCGAGCGGGTTGGGCAGCGCGTCGAACCTCGCGAGCACGTCCGGGCTGCCGACCAGGCCCGCGAAGGCCGGGAGGATCGCCGTGTGGACGGCGAGGGCGTGCCGCACGAACGCCCGGAGGTTCTCGGCGAGCCCGCCGTCCGTGGGCGGCGCGCCGAGGTCGTGCTCGACGGTCCGGACGTGGGCGTGCAGCGCGAGGGCGAGCAGTTCTTCCTTGTCGGCGAAGTGGTTGTAGAGACCGCCGTAGGCCACGCCCGCCGCCCGCGCGATGTCGCGGACGGTGAGGCCGGCGGTGCCGCGTTCGGCGATCAGGCGGGCGGCGGCGGTGATCAGGTGGTCGCGCAGGCTCACGTCGCCGTCGGGCAGGCCGGCTGCTCGTCTGGGGCTCATCGGGGCGCATCGTAGGCGAAGCCGTGGTCGGCGACCTCGGCCAGGAACGGCCCCGGCGCCACGACCTGCTCGACGTGCCACACGCCTTCGGGCAGTTCGGGCAACCGCTGGACCAGCAACGCCGCCACCACACCGGTCGCCCGGCTCTGCCGCCGCCCGCTGAACGACGCCGTGACCCCGCCCGTCCGGACGGTGACCGCGAACCGGTCGGAGCCGACGTGGACCTTCGTCAGCGGCCGGAGCCGGTGCCGGACGCGTGCGGCGGCGGGCAGGAGCGCGGTCAGCAGGCGGGAGTCCAGCGCGAGCCCGGTGCGAACGCGGTCGAGGCGCAACGTCGCGGGCAGGGTGTGCTGATCGGAGAACGGGAAGCCGTGCACGGTCCGTTCCCCGCCGGGGAACGGCATCCGCCAGGCGGGCCCCAACTCCCCCAGCCCGTCCAAGGTCCACTCCAACGCCGCCGGACCGTGCCGCTCCCCCGCCCCCAACAGCACGCCGATCTCGACTTCACGCGCTCCCGTGGCCTCGACCACCTGCCGCGCCAACAGGTTCGTGACACCGGGCGCGAGCCCGACGCTGAGCAGCCCGGTCGCGGGCCCGGTCAACTCCCCGATCGCGGCGAGCCGGTCAAGCGAGGCCGACACGTCCGCGTAGTGCACACCCCGCTCCAAGCAGGCCTTGGCGACGCGGGCGTTGTCCACGTCCACACACATCAACACCGCGTCCGCGCCTTCGATGGCCTGCTCGACCGCGCCAGGTTCGCGCAGGTCAACCCGCACCGGCACCGCTCCGGGCACCGACCGCGCCCTGGCCGGGTCCCGCCCGGCCACCACGACCTCGCACGACCCGCGCAGCACGGCGACCGCCTCCCGCCCCACGGCCCCGTACCCGCCGAACACCACGACCCGCTCCACGCGCGCCCCCTCGTTGTGAACACCTGTTCATGAACAACTGTTCACAACGAGGGGGCGTGGTGTCAAGCCGTGCAGTTCTTCTGCGTGGTGCTGATCCGCTGGCCGGTGAACTCCTCCAGGACGGCGATGTTCTCCGGCGCGTAGTTGGTGGCGGTGATCTTGTCGGCGTTCGCGCTGCCCAGCTTGCCGGTGTAGGGCGCGGACTTCTCCAGCCAGTACGCGGTGCGCAGGAACTGGGTCAGCACCAGGTCGCGCAGCTTCGGCTCGGCCTTGATCTTCGCCCAGTACGCGGGGTGCCGGTCCTTCGCGACCCGCAGGTAGAGCAGCAGGTAGCGCAGGTTGGTGGCGGCGATGTCCCGGGCGTTGCTCGCGCCGACGCCCTTGATGTACTCCTGCACCACGGTCACCGCCGGCAGCCCGGTGAGACCCGCGTTCAGCTCGGCGAGGACGCCTTGCAGCTTGTACTCGCCTTGCTGGCGGTCGCGCAGGTAGATCCCGTCCATGGAGTCGCTGAGCCGGTCCTTGATCAGCGGCAGGATCTCCTTGCGCGCGAAGCCGCCGTGCAGCGGGACGGTGGTGGCCTGGCGGGTGGCGTCGATCCAGGCGGCGGTGTGGACGTCCCAGCGGGTGCGGGCGCCGTCGAGGTCCCACATGTGGGTCTCCTCGTGGATGGCGACCATCATGGACTCGGCGAACCCCTCGAAGGAGTCCTTGCGCACGAACTGGTTCCAGTACGGGTCGCGGGCCTGGGCCTTGGCCAGCGCTTCGCCGCTGGGCCACCGGCGCTGGTACATGGTCTGCAGGGTGCGCATCCAGTTGGCCGAGGTGAACGCGGCCTTGAGGTCGCTGATGTCGGCGCGGGGGTTGTGCGGCTCCTCGTAGCAGTAGGGGACGGCGGCGTGCGCGGTCGGTTGGGCGAGGGACAGGGCGAGTGCGGTCACCACCAGCAGGGTTTTCACAGTGGGCACCTCGTCTCGGAACGGACTTGCCCGGACCGTAACGACGCCCGCGACGCGCACCTACTCCCAAGTCGCCATAACACCCGCGCGGGAACCCTAAGACTGGGTTAGGGCACTCCTAAGTTTGTGATCAGCGCACTGACCCGGACGGCGCAGCCGCCTACGGTTCCGGCAAGTTCCGCCGGAGGAGGTCCCGTAGTGCTCACGACCGAGTCGCGCCGCCGACTGCACGACCTGGCCCGCGCCGAGCGCCTGGTGGTCGTCTGCGACTACGACCGCGCCCTCGCGCCGGACGACCCCGCCCGGCCCGGGCGGGAGGGGGTCACGGCGGTGCGGGCGTTGGCGGAGCTGCCGGAGACCTCCGTCGTAGTCGTGTCGCACCGGCCGTTGGCGGACCTGGCCGTGCTGTCGCGGTTGCCGGCCGAGGTGGAGCTGGTCGGCGAGTACACGCACCCCGCGCTGGACGCGGAGGCCACCGGAGTCCTGCACCTGGCCGACCCCGACGCCGCGCCGCGGTTGGCGTTCCTGCTGGAGGAGCGCCGCCGGTGGCTGTTCGGCGCGCGGCCGGTGCCGATCGAGCGGCACAGCCTGTTGTCCAACCGGCGGGCCCTCGCCCTGGTCACGCCGGACGCGCGCGTGACGTGGATGTGCGCGCCCGAACCGGACTCGCCGGCGCTGTTCGCCGACCTGCTCGGCGGCCCGGACGCCGGCCACTTCACCGTCCGCCCGGCGCACGGCCGCCTCCCGCTGGGCCAGCGCTACCTGCCCGGCACGATGGCCGTGGAGACGCGCTGGGCCGGCCTGACCGTCACCGACCACCTCGCCGAGGACACCGAGCCGCACCGCACCGACCTGGTCCGCCGCATTACCGGCACCACCCCCGCCCGGGTCGGGTTCGCGCCGCGCCCGGAGTTCGGCCAGGTGCGGGTCACCCTGCGGGAGGTCCCCGACGGCCTGCGCGTCGAGGGCACCGCCGAGCCGATGGTGCTCCGCTCACCCGGCGTGGAGTGGGAGGTGGACGGCGACACCGCCCACGCCACCGTCCACCCGCCCGCCGTCCTGGAACTGCGTTGCGGTACCGACGACCTGACGCCCCGGGAGTCCAGCGTCCCGGACTGGGGCGAGTGGCTCTCGTCCCTGACCCTGCCGGCGGTGGAACGCGACCTGGTGGCCCGGTCCGCGATGACGCTGCGCGCCCTGTGCCACCGCGGGACCGGGGCGGTGCTGGCCGCCGCGACGACGTCGTTGCCGGAGGAGATCGGCGGTGTGCGCAACTGGGACTACCGGTACTGCTGGTTGCGCGACGGGGCGTTGACCGTGCGGGCGTTGGTGGCGCTGGGTTCCACCGAGGAGGCGGAGGCGTTCGTGGACTGGCTGCACGGCGTGCTGGCCACCCTGCCGGGCCCGGAACGCCTCCACCCCCTCTACACCGTGCACGGTGCCCAACTGGGCCCCGAAGCCGTCATCGACACCCTGCCCGGCTATGCGGGCTCGCGCCCCGTGCGCGTGGGAAACCTTGCCGGCCAACAGGTCCAGCTCGACGTGTTCGGCCCGGTGGTGGACCTGGTCCTGGACCTGGCGACCGCCCGCGACCGCCTGGACGACCGGGACTGGGACCTGGTCACCGCGATGGTGTCCGCGGTGGCGCAACGGTGGCAGGAACCCGACCACGGCATCTGGGAAGAACGCCACGCCCCGCGCCACCGCGTGTACTCAAGGGTGATGTGCTGGCTCACCACCGACCGCGCGATCCGCATAGCCGAACGCTTCGGCAAGCCCGTCGATCCGGGTTGGGTGATCCTGCGCGACCTGATCGCGGCGGACGTGCTGAAGCGGGGCTGGAACGAGGACGTGCGGGCCTTCACCACCGCCTACGACGGTGAGGACCTGGATGCGGCCTCCCTTCACGTGGGGTTGAGCGGTCTGGTGACGGACGAGCGGTTCGCGGCGACGGTGGAGGCGGTGGAGGCGGGCCTGCGGTCGGGCGCGACCGTGTACCGGTACCGGCGGGACGACGGTTTGCCCGGGGACGAGGGCGGGTTCCACCTGTGTGCGGCGTGGTTGGTGGAGGCGTACTTGTTGACGGGGCGGCGGGACCAGGCGGAGGAACTGTTCGCGCAGTTGGTGGGTTGTGCGGGGCCGACCGGGTTGCTGGCGGAGGAGTACGACCCGGTGACGGAACGATCGCTGGGCAACCACCCGCAGGCCTACAGCCACATCGGCCTGATCCACTGCGCCCGCCTCCTGGACCGCTCCTGATCAGGGGTTGCGGGCGCAGGTGGGTGAGGTTGGCGGCGGGGCGTGTGGAGCGGCGGAGAGGTGGGGTGGCGGCGGACGGTTGCTGCAGCGGCGAGCGGTAGGCGGCGGCGGGCAGATGACGGTCGGCGGCCGGCGGCGCGCGGGTAGGCGGCGGGTAGGCGGCGGGGCA
>NZ_JBEZBW010000037.1:0-69962 GCF_040647305.1 Saccharothrix sp. NPDC042600
GGCCCGCCGGGGTGGCGGCGGGCCCGGGGTGGCGTGGTGGGGTCACCGGCGCAGGGGCAGGACGGGGACGTGGGGCGGGGTGAACCCGAAGACCTGGCCGTAGAAGGACAGTTCGGCCTCCAGCGCGGCGACGATCGACTCGGCTTTGCGGAAGCCGTGCTGTTCGCCCTCGAAGGTCAGGTAGGCGTGCGGGATGCCGGTGCCGTCCAGGGCCGCGACGAACCGGTCGGCCTGCTCGGGCGGGCAGATCTCGTCCTCCAGGCCCTGCAGCAGCAGCACGGGCCCGGCGAGCCGGTCCACGCGGTGGGAGGGGGAGCGTTCGGCGTAGATCTCGGCGGCCTGCGGCCACGGTCCGACCAGGCCCTCGACGTAGCGGGACTCGAAGTCGTGGGTCTCGCCGCCGTCGCCGGTCCAGCCGCGCAGGTCCAGGATGGGGAAGGCGACCATGCCGCACCGGTAGGTCTTGACGGTGGTCATCGACGCGGCGGAGGTCCAGCCGCCAGCGCTGCCGCCGCGGATGCCCAGCCGGGCGCCGTCGGCGGTGCCCTCGTCGGCCAGGGCCTGGGCGACGGCGGCGCAGTCGTTGACGTCCACCACGCCCCACTGGCCGCGCAGCCGTTCGCGGAAGGCGCGGCCGTAGCCGGTGGAGCCGCCGTAGTTGACCGCGACGACGCCGATGCCGCGGCTGGTGAAGTAGGCGATGTCGATGTCCAGGACGGGCGCGCTGCGGCCGGTGGGTCCGCCGTGGACGTGCACGACGTAGGGCGGGCGCTCGTCGTCGGGGCCGGCGAAGTCGGGGTTGGTGGGCGGGTAGACGTAGGCGGGCACGTCCTGCCCGTCGGGGCCGGTGAAGACGCGTTCGGCGGGCACCGGCAGGTAGTCGGCGGACGGCAGCGCGGCGGGGGCCTCGGTGAGCCGGGTCAGCTCACCCGTGGACAGGTCGAGGCGGACGACGGCGGCTTCCTCGCGGGGCCCGGCGGCGCTGCTGACCACGATCCCGTCCTGCACGGCCAGGTGCGCGCCCCACACGGGCAGGTCGTTGTCGACGTCGGTGACCGTCCCCGAACGCTCGTCGAGCACGGCCAGCGCGCCGGAGCGCAGCACGAGGTGCCGGCCGCCGCCGAGGGTGGCGAACCACCGGTTGCCCAGCCGCCACATCGGGCCGCCGAGTTCCTCGGCGCAGGGGGCGAGGTTGGTGCGGGCGCCGTCGGGGGTGATGCGGAACAGGTTCCACCAGCCGTCGGGGTCGGTGAGGGCGAGCAGGTCGGGCCCGTCCCACTCGACCTGGCACACGGCCTCCTCCGGGCCGCCGGCGACGACGCGGTGCCCGGTGGAGCCGACCTCGGCCACGCACAGCTCGGTGCCGTCCCACGGCATGTTCGGGTGGTCCCAGCCGATCCAGGCGAACCGGGTGCCGTCGGGCGACAGGCGCGGCCCGGTCATGAAGTGGTGGCTGGCGGCGAGCACGCGCGGGGCGGAGCCGTCGAGGGGGACGGCGACCAGGTCGCGGCGGATGTCGGTGCGGGCGTCGCCGGTGACGGTCTCGCGCACGCACCACACCTCCGTGCCGCCGGGTCCGGCGGTCAGGTCGGCGTAGCGCACGCCGTGGTGGCGCTGCGGCGCGTCGGTGATGGGCGCCGGGGCCACGGGGTCGGAGTCGGGGTCGAACAGGTAGATCCGCTGGTCGTCCCAGTTGGTGAAGGCCACCCGGGTCCCGTCGGCGGTGTCGAGCACCACCCACGGCCGCCCGCCGTACTCGTGGACGCGGTTGCGCACGTTCCAGGGCGGCGGGAGCAGGTCCCGGCCCTCGCGCACCAGCGCCACCCGCCCGGCCTGCGCCGGTCGTCCCTCCGCCCACCACGCCGAACCCGCGTGCAGGTCCACCCAGTGCAGGCCGCCGCCGGCCGCGGCGGCGTCGGCCGCGGCGATGGGCGATGTCCACGTTCCGTACGGTGCGATCTTCACCACGCCCGCGACCCTATAGCGGTGGTGGTCGGGCCGGTGAGCGCCGATCGGGCGCGCCGCGGGCTCCACAGATGACGGAAAACCCGGGGGAGGGCTGCCGATCTTGGCGCGGTGGCCTAGGGTCGTTGGTGTCATGGCACGCGTCATCCACGTATTCCGCCAACCCGACCGGTTCGTAGCCGGGACCGTCGGGCAGCCTGGCGAGCGCACGTTCTACCTGCAGGCCGCCGAGGAGGCGCGCCTGGTGAGCGTGGCGCTGGAGAAGCAACAGGTCGCCGTCCTCGCCGAGCGCATCGGGTCGCTGCTGGAGGAGGTGCACCGGCGGTTCGGGGCGGAAGTGCCCGAGTCGGTGCCCGAGGACCTCCGGGACACCGAACCGCTGTCGGTGCCGGTGGAGGAGGAGTTCAAGGTCGGCACGATGGGGCTGGGCTGGGACGCCGAGTCCAGCGCGGTGGTCATCGAGCTGCTGGCGATGACCGAGGAGGAGGTCGACGAGGCGGTGGTCCTCGACGACACCGAGGAGGGCCCGGACGCGGTGCGGGTGTTCCTGAGCCCGCTGGAGGCGCGGGCGTTCGCCGAGCGCGCCGACCGGGTGGTGCGCGCCGGGCGCAAGCCGTGCCCGCTGTGCTCGGAGCCGCTGGACCCCGACGGGCACGTGTGCCCGCGGCAGAACGGCTACCGGCGTTCGGACGAAGGCTGACCGGCTGCCGTGCGGCCCGGTGACGACGGAGTGCTCGACCTGCTTTCCCACGGCCGGATCGAGGTCGAGGGCAGGCTGGTGGACGCCTCGAACGCGACCCTGTTCTGCGCGATCAGCGCCGACGGGGTGAGCGCGCAGTGCGTCTACAAGCCGGTGCGCGGCGAACGGCCGCTGTGGGACTTCCCCGACGGCACCCTGGCCGGTCGTGAGGTGGCGACCTACCTGGTGTCGCAGGCCGCCGGGTTCGGGTTGGTGCCGCCGACGGTGCTGCGGCCGGGCCCGTTCGGGCCGGGCATGGTGCAGCTGTGGGTGGAGACCCGCGAGGACGACGACCTGGTCGACATCGTCCCGGTGGACCAGGTGCGGCCGGGGTGGCGGGCGGTGCTGCACGCCCACGACCGGCACGGCGACCCGGCGGTGCTGGCGCACGCCGACCACCCGCGGGTGCGGTTGATGGCGGCGTTCGACGCGGTGGTCAACAACGCCGACCGCAAGGGCGGGCACGTGCTGCACGCCCACGACGGCGGCGTGTACGGGGTGGACCACGGGATCTGCCTGCACAGCGACGACAAGCTGCGCACGGTGCTGTGGGGGTTCCTGGGCGAGCCGCTGCCCGAGCAGGCGGTGGAGGGGTTGGGGCGGGTGCGGGCGGAGCTGTCCGGCGCGCTGGGCGAGGCGCTGGGCGAGCACCTGACCCGCGCCGAGGTCGCCGCGCTGGCCGAACGCGCCGACAAGCTGCTGGCCGCCGGGGTGTACCCGGAGCCCTCCGACGACTGGCCCGCGATCCCCTGGCCCGCGTTCTGACGGTCGTCCCCGCGCCGAGGGGCTTTCGTGCTGCCGGCGCGACCGCCGATGGGGTGTAATCGGCGGGGTGAGCGGTGTTCAGCTTCGCGACGTGACCGAGGCCGACGTGCTGGTGTTCTTCGAGCACCAGCTGGACCCCGACGCCAACCGCATGGCGGCCTTCGTCGCGGCCGACCCGACCGACCGGGCCGCGTTCCTGGTCAAGTGGGCGCGGATCCTGGCCGACGACAGCATCGTCGCCAAGACCATCGAGTTCGACGGCCGCGTCGTCGGCCACATCTCCCGGTTCACCCAGTTCGGTGAACCGGAGGTGACGTACTGGATCGACCGCGAGTACTGGGGGCTGGGCCTGGCGACCGCCGCCCTGACCCGGTTCCTGCAGCTGGACCGCACCCGCCCGCTCTACGCCCGCGCCGCGGTGGACAACCTCGGGTCGCTGCGGGTGCTGGACAAGTGCGGGTTCGTCGCCGTCGGCGAGGACGTCGGCTACGCCGAGGGCCGGGGCGAGGACGTCGAGGAATTCATTTTGCGGCTCGACGCCTGAGCCGGGCACGCTGGCGATCGTGACCGCGAAGCTGATCACCCGGTTCGGGCCGGGCGTGCAGACCTGGATCGACGCGCTGCCCGACCTGGTCGCCGCCCTGTCCGCCCGCTGGGACCTCGACCCGCTGCGGCCGATGACCGGCGGCACCTCCCACACCCTGCTGTGCCGCCGCGCGGGCGTGCCGGTGGTGCTGAAACTGACCCCGGAGCCGGAGATCGCCGGGCAGGAGCTGGCCGCGCTGACCGCGTGGGAGCCCTCGCCGCGCATGGTCCGCGTGCTGGAGTCCGACGTGGCGGCGGGCGCCCTGCTGCTGGAGGCCCTGGAACCCGGCACGCCCGCCAGGTGGGACCCGCCCGCCATGTCCGCGCTGCTCGCCGCGCTGCACGTGCCGCCGCGCGGCGACTTCCCGACCCTGGCCGCCCGCGTGGACTTCGTGTTCGAACTGCTGGCCCGCCGACGCCCGGGCGACTACTCCGCCGGCCACGCGGCCGCGGCGCGGCTGGCCCGCGACGGTGTCCCGGCGGCCCTGCTGCACGGCGACCTGCACCTGGACAACGTCCTGGACGCCGGCGCGCGCGGCCTGGTGGCCATCGACCCGCGGCCGTGCGTCGGGGACCCGGCCAGCGACGCGGTCGATTTCGCCTACTCCGCCCCCGACCTGCGCACCGGCGTGGAGGCGCTGTCGGGCGTGGTGGAGGGTGACCGGCTGGCCGCGTGGTGCCGCGCGTTCGCCGACTTCTTCCCCGACCGCCGCGAGGAAGCCCTCACCCTGAGGTGACCCGGCGTGGCAGGCGCTCATCCGATGGGGTGAGCCGCTAGCGTCGCGGGTCGTGCGATCACAGGACTACGGGCGGGACGTGCTGGCGGGACCCAAGCGGCGCGAGGTGCGCGAGGTGCCCGCCGAACCCGGGCTGGTCGTGGAGGACCCCGCCGGGTTCTGCGGCGCCGTCGTGCGCTTCGAGCACGGCGGGGTGGTGCTGGAGGACCGGCACGGCCGCGAACGGCTGTTCCCGCTGCGCCCCGCCGGGTTCCTGCTCGACGGGCGGCCCGTCACCCTCGTGCGGCCCGCGCCGGGGGCCGCCGCGCCGACCCGGTCGGCCTCCGGGTCGGTCCGCGTCGAGGGCCTCAAGGCCCGCACCGCGCGCGACTCCCGCATCTGGGTGGAGGGCCTGCACGACGCCGAGCTGGTCGAACGGGTCTGGGGCCACGACCTGCGGGTGGAGGGCGTCGTGGTCGAACCGCTGGACGGCGTGGACGTGCTCGCCGACCGCGTCGCCGAGTTCGGCACCGGACCCGGCCGCCGCCTGGGCGTGCTGGTCGACCACCTCGTGCCGGGCAGCAAGGAGTCCCGGCTGGTCGAGCGCGTCCGCGACGAGCACGTCCTGGTCACCGGCCACCCGTACGTGGACGTGTGGCAGGCGGTGAAACCGGCGTCGGTGGGCATCGCGGCGTGGCCGGTGGTGCCGCGCGGCGTGCCGTGGAAGGAGGGCGTGTGCGCCGCGCTGGGCTGGGGCGAGCCGGCGGCCGGGTGGCGGCGCGTCCTGGCCGGGGTGCGGGGCTTCCGGGACCTGGAGACGCCGCTGATCGGCGCGGTCGAGCGGCTGATCGACTTCGTCACCGACGGCCCACCCGACGGGCAGCCGGAGGGGCAGGACGGGTGAACCGGTCACGCGCCGTGCCCGTTGGTGCGAGGATGGCGGCGTGGCCGCGTTGATCTGGTTGATCGTCGGTGTCGCCCTGGTGGCCGCCGAGATCCTCTCCGGCGAGTTCGTCCTGGTCATGCTCGGCGTCGCGGCGCTGGGCGCGGCCGGGGCGGCGGCGCTGGGCGCGGGCGAGCTGGTCAGCGCGGCGGCGTTCGCGGTGCTCGCGCTCGGGCTGGTGTTCGGCGCGCGCCCGGCGCTCAAGCGCCGGCTCACCGCCGGGCAGGACCACCGCTCGGGGGTGGAGGCGCTGCTGGGCGGCACCGCCGTCGTGGTGTCCACGGTGGACGCCCACGACGGTCGGGTGCGCATCGGCGGCGACGTGTGGTCGGCGCGGTCGCTGGACCACAGCGTGCTCGAACCCGGCACGGAGGTCACCGTGGTGGAGATCCAGGGCGCGACCGCTGTCGTGCTCGGCGTCTAGGAGGGGAGAACCGTGACCACGACGTTGATCGTCATCGCGGTCCTGGTGTTGTTCGTGCTCGTCGTCGCGGTCAAGTCGGTGCTGGTGATCCCGCAGGCCACCGCCGCGGTGATCGAACGGCTGGGCCGCTACCGCACCACCGCCGCGCCCGGCCTGAACATCCTGGTGCCCTTCTTCGACCGCGTCCGCGCCCGCATCGACCTGCGCGAGCAGGTCGTGTCGTTCCCGCCGCAGCCGGTGATCACCCAGGACAACCTGACGGTGTCGATCGACACGGTCGTGTACTTCCAGGTCACCGACCCGCGCGCGGCGGTCTACGAGATCTCCAACTACATCGTCGGTGTCGAGCAGTTGGCCACCACGACGCTGCGCAACCTGGTCGGCGGCATGAGCCTGGAGGAGACGCTGACCTCACGCGACCAGATCAACAACCAGCTGCGCGGGGTGCTGGACGAGGCGACCGGCCGGTGGGGCATCCGGGTCGCGCGGGTGGAGCTCAAGGCGATCGACCCGCCGCCGTCCATCCAGGACTCGATGGAGAAGCAGATGCGCGCCGACCGGGAGAAGCGCGCCATGATCCTCACCGCCGAGGGCCAGCGCGAGTCGGCGATCAAGTCCGCCGAGGGCCAGAAGCAGGCGGCGATCCTGTCCGCGGAAGGCGCGAAGCAGGCCGCGATCCTGGCCGCCGAGGCCGAACGCCAGTCCCGCATCCTCAAGGCCCAGGGCGAGCGCGCCGCCCGCTACCTGCAGGCCCAGGGCCAGGCCAAGGCCATCGAGAAGGTGTTCGCCGCGATCAAGGCCGGCAAGCCCACCCCGGAGGTGCTGGCCTACCAGTACCTGCAGACCCTGCCGCAGATGGCGCAGGGCGACGCGAACAAGGTGTGGCTGGTGCCCTCGGACTACGGCAAGGCCCTGGAGGGCTTCGCCCGCATGCTCGGCGCCCCCGGCGAGGACGGCGTGTTCCGCTACGAGCCGCCCGCCGACGAACCCGCCCGCGGCACCCCGGAGGAGGACGACCCGTCGGTGGCCGACTGGTTCGACACCGCCCCCGACCCGGCCGTCGCCGAAGCCGTCCGCGCCGCCGAAGCGGTGGCCCGCAAGGAGGTCCCCGGCCCGCTGGAGTCCACCCGCGCCTCCCTGGCCGAAGCCGCCCCGGACACGACCGCGGCCCTCGGCCCGGGCACGTCGACGCCGGAGGACACCGAGCCGCCGCGCTCGCTGCACGAGTAGGACCACCCGGCCCCGCGCCACGAACGGGTGAAACGCGGCCGGTCCGGCTATCGCGGGACCGGCGCTCCGCGAAGTCCTGGGCACGAGGCTTCGAGCGAGGTGATCCGCCGTGCACGCGCATCTGGCGTGGTGGTTGCCCGACGTGGTCGTGCTGTCGGTCATCTCCGGAGCGGTGCTCGGCCTGCGGGCCGGTGAGCGCGACCGGATGCGCGGTGTCGTGATCTGGCTGGTCGTCTCCGTCGCGGGCGCGGCCACGGTGCTGGTCCCCGTGGTCCGCCCCGGGGCGGTGTTCCCGGTCTTCGCCGGCTTCGTGGCGGTGCAGCTCGCCGTGCTGGTGGTGTCGCTGGTGCTCGACCGGCGTCGGTCCGGCGGCGGGTCGGACGCCGCGGACTGGCGGGACCCGGCGACGGTCAGCGCCTACAGCTTCGGTCTGGTGGCGGTGGCGACGCTGACGACCCGCGCCTACCAGGCGGCGTGGCCGCCCGGTTCGGCGGCGACCGCCTTCCTCGGCCTGGTCGGTCTGGCCCTGTTCGCCGTCGGCGCCGGGGTGCGCTCCTACACCCGCAGGGCCGAAGCGCAGCGGCGCGGCGTGGCCGACGCGTTGGGCAACCAGCGCCTGCTCCTCGCGCTGCTGACCGGTTTCGGCATGGTCGCCGCCGCCCCGGTCTTCGTCCTGCTCGGCCGGCCGCTCGGGTTCGACATCGCCGGCGACGCCCGCCCGGCACCGGGCGAGTGGGCGACCGGCGCCACCATCGCGGCCACCGTCGCCGTCGCCGCGGTGGGCGTCGTCGTCGCGGCCGTCACCAGACCGGGCCCTGAGGTGGACGACCGTCTGCTTCGCCCCCGCGGTCTCGCGGTCGCCCTGGTGGGCGCCGCGAACGCGGCGCTGGTCGTCCTCGTCGTCCACGACGTCCTCGCGCACCGGCCGACCTGGCCGCTGCCGGTCGTGCTCTACGTCGTGCTGCTCGCGGCGCTGGTCGGCGTGATGTACGGCGAGGACCTCATCACGACGCCGGTGCGGCTGCAACTGCTGCGGCCCGGCCGCCGGGCCTGGGCGTTGACCGTGCTGGGCGGCGCCACGGCCGCCGCGCTGACGGTGTGGATGATCGAGCGGCACCTGTGGGTGGGGCCGTGGCGCGGGGTCACCTTCGCCTCCGCCGCTTCGACCCTCGCCCAGTTCGGGCTGGGCCTGCTCTGCGTCGTGGCGATCCACTTCGTGCTCGCCATGTCCTCCTCGAAGGCCCAGCAGGTCACGGTGAACAGCCCGGCGGTCAACGTCGTGCAGGGTCAGCCGCTCTACGCGTTCCTGGCGGCGGCCACGTGCTGGCTGCCCAGCGTCCTCCTGGCGCGGTTCGTGCCGGACGTGTTGCAGAACATCAAGCCCGCCATCGCGTTCCTCGCGCTGTCCTGGGTGCTCTACCGGGTCTACCTCTACGCCCACAAGATGAACGCGCAGCACTTCGCCGACGAGCTGACCCGGACGATCCCCAGGCTCGACCGGCTGGCCGGCGACGCGGCCGGGTCGCTGCGGCTGCACCGCGAGTTCCGGGCCCGTCTGCGCGCCCACCTGGACTGGCAGGACAAGGGCACCCGGGTCCTGTTCGTCGCCTCGATCGTCTGGCTCCTGGTGGTCGTCGCCGCCACGAAGGGCTGGCTGGAGGAACACCTACCCGCGAAACGCGAGGTTCTTGCGCCGCTGCCGCACGTGGGCGAGGGCGGCATCGGCTAGCAGGCCGGCGGCGGACGCGCTCACCGCCGCGATCGTCACCCGACCGGCGCGGGTGTCGGCGCTGACCTGGTTGTCCAGCAGCACGAGCGCGGCGAAACCACCGCCCGAGGCCAGCGCCACCCCGACCAGCGGGCCGACCGCGCGCCAGTCGACACGGCCCGGAGCCGCCGCGACGGCACGGGCGATCACCGAGGCCCACAACCCGGCGAACGCGGCCGACATGGTCACCAGGTACACCGCGTGGTACGCGCCCGCCGCGTTGAAGCGGTGCGGGCGCGGCAGGGTCCAGTTCAGCCTCGGCGCGTCGTCGAGCAACCACAGCACCTGCGTGGCCGCGCCGCCGGCCGCTCCCAGCGCCGCCGCCGCGCCGCCGATCAGCCGTTCCCGCTCGACGGGCGGCAGACCGGCCCGCGCCAGGACCAGCGCGCCGCAGCAGACCGGCAGCAGCAGGCCGTCGCCCCACGTGGCGCTGCGGTAGGTCCACAGGCCGGGGAGGTCCCGGGTGGACCGGCGGGTCGCGAGGGAGAACGCGAGCAACGCCCCGAAGCCGCCGACGCCGGTGGCCGTGGCCGCCAGCACCGCGCGGCGCAGGGCGTGAGGACTCCATGCGCTCACCACCGGGAGTCTAGGCGCGCACCGGCCCCGGCCGGGGGCGTGGACGCGGCGATGATCACAGTCGTGGCCACCGAGTGGAGCATCGTCACACAGGGGTCGGTGCGGTTGGATGTGCCGGTGCCCGAATTACCCGATCGAGTGAAGGCCTGGTTGGGTCGGCCGGACCTGGAGTGGTCGCGGCGGTGGGACGGGTTGGCCGAGGTCGTGGCCGAGCTGTCCGCGCGGGTGCTCGCGGGGCCCGGTGGGCGCGAAGCCGCCGAAGGGGTCGCCGAGGCGGTGGTGGCCGCGATCGGCGAGCACCAGGCGCACCGGGCGGAGCTGGCCGGGCTGGTGGACCGGGTGCTGGACCTGCACGCCGTGGCCTGTGCCGCCGACCCGCCCGACCCCGACCGCCTCGCCGGGTGGCTGCTGCACCTGCAGACCGGGTTCCCCGAACCGCCCGAGGTCCGGCTGGCGCCCTACGCGGCGGCGCTGGGCGAGCGGGGGTTGGCGCGCTACCGGCAGGAGGCGGTGGCGCGGTTCGAGCGGCTGCCGGTGATCGGGTTCGGGCAGACCGGGCGGTACGACCGCGAGCGGTGGGCGTTGCTGCGGGTGATGGAGGAGCTGGCCGAGCACACCGGCGACGTCGACCTGCAGGTGCTGGTGCTGGCCCGCGACCTGTCCTCCGGCTGGCACTACCTGCAGGTCGCCACCGTGCTGCGGGACGCGGGGCGCTCGGCGGAGGCCCTGGACTGGGTGGCGCGCGGCCTGGCGGCCACCGGTGGGCGCGGCGCGGCCGGGCGGCTGGTGGACCTGGCGGTGGACGAGTGCCTGCGCCTGGGGTCGCCGGCGCGGGCGGTGGGCTGGCGGCGGGAGGCGTTCCTGGCCTCGCCGACACCGGAGAACTACGCCCGGCTGCGCGGGCTGGCCGTCGCGCACGGCGTGTGGGACGAGGTGCGCGACGAAGTCCTGGCCACCGTCACCGACACCGCGTTGCGCGACGACCTGGCCCGCCTGGGCTGACCGGGCCCGCGCGAAGGGACCCGCGGTCTCAGGTGTAGGCGGGCGGGCGGCGGTCGGTCCACGGGCGGGCCCGTTCCAGTTGGCCGGCGGCGGCCAGCACGGTGTTCTCGCCGTGCGGCGGGCCGACCAGTTGCACCGCCAGCGGCAGACCGGACGCGGTGTGCCCGGCGGGGACGGCCGCCGCCGGGTTGCCGGCGATGTTCCACAGCGGCAGGAACGTCGTCATCCGCGCCGCCGCCAGCAGCGCCGCCACGGTCGGGCGGCGACGCCATTCCGCGACCCGCAGCGGCGGGCGGGTCAGCACCGGGGTGAGCAGCAGGTCGTGGTCGGCGAAGATCCGGTTCGCGTGGTCGGTCAGCGCCGGGCCCTGCTCCAGCGCCGCGCGCACCGCCGGGCGCGGCAGGGCCCGGCCCAGCGCGGCGACGCGGCGGGTGCGGGGGTCCAGCCGGTCGGGGCGGTCCAGGGCGGCCTCGGTGACGGCCGCGCAGTGCAGGTAGCGGGCGGCGAAGGCGGCCGAGCCGGACACGTCGCGCATCTCCGGGTCCAGGCGCACCACGTCGTGGCCGAGGTCGGCGAGCAGGCTCGCGGTGTCCAGGACGGCGTCGCGGACCTCCTCGCCGATCGGGATGCCCGGTCCCCAGGTGCGCAGCGACACCGCGACGCGCAGCGGTCCCGGGTCCTTCGTGGCGGCGGCGGTGTGGTCGTGGCCGGGCGCGAGGACGTCGAGCAGCAGCGCGGCGTCGCGGACGTGCCGGGTGATCGGGCCCGCCGCGACCAGCCCGGTCCACACCTCCTCGTCCAGCGGCACGTGGTCGCGGTGCGGTTTGAGGCCGAACAGGCCCGTGCACGCCGACGGGATGCGCACCGACCCCGCGCCGTCCGTGCCGACCGCGGCCCCCACCAGCCCCGCGGCGACGGCGGCGGCCGACCCGCCGCTGGACCCGCCCGGCGAGTGCTCCGGCGACCACGGGTTGCGCGTCGCCCCCGCCCAACTGCTCTCGGTGTAGGGCCACAGCCCCAGCTCCGGCATCCGGGTGCGGCCCACGACCACGGCCCCGGCCGCGCGCAGCCGGCGCACGACCTCGGAGTCGGCGGCGGCGGTCGCCTCGACACCGGCGGTGCCGTTGGTGGTGGGCAGACCCGCGACGGCCAGGTCCTCCTTGACCGCGACCGGGACCCCCAGCAGCGGCGCGTCCTCGCCCCGGGCGCGGCGGGCGTCGGCCTCGGCGGCGTCGGCGCGGGCCCGGTCGGCGAACACCAGCCGGAACGCGTTGAGGCGGCGGTCGTGGGTGTCGATGCGGCGCAGGCACTCGGCGACCAGGTCGCGGGAGGTCAGCTCGCCCGCCCGCAGCAGCTCGGCTTGCTGGGCGGCGCCCGCGAAGCACGCGTCGGTCAGGTCCATGGCCGAACCCTAGGGCAGGAGCGGCTCAGGTCGGCCGGTGACGCGCGCGGTGGCGCAACACGAGGACCGCGACCAGCAGCAACGGCCACGGGAACGGCAACGGCGACGCGATCCACGCCACGACCGCGATCACGGCGACCACCGCGAGCGCCGGCGGCCGACCCCGCCCGACCGGGTGGGGGAGACCCGCGGGGTGGAGCTGTCCGGCGAGGGGCGGCAGGTCGGCGGTGAGCGGGGCGAGTTCGGCGCGGTGGACGGCGGCGTAGGCGGCGGTGATGCGGTCCTCGGCCTCGGCCAGGGTGAGCCGGCCCTCGCCGACCGCGTCGCGCAGCCGGCCCGCGACCGCGTCCCGTTCGGTGTCGGAGGCCCGCACGGCCTCCGGTGGGGTGGGTTGTGGCATGGGTCGATGGTCGGCGCGGGGCGCGGGTCTCCGCATCGGTCGGGGGGCGGTGACGCGGACTACGTCCACCGACGTACGCGGTGCGGGCATGATCGGTGTCATGCCGACGTGGGTGCTGTGGCTGGCGGTGGCGCTGGTGCTGGTCGTGATCGTCGCGCGGCACCGGCGGCGCGCGCGGGCCGAGGTGCTGCTGGACGAACACGCCCGCCGCCGCACCGAGCGGGAGACGCCGTCGCCGGTGTCGGTGTGGCGGGAGGCCAACCGCCTGTTCCGCGCGGGCGACCGGGAGGGGTTGCTGCTGCTGGCCGAGATCGGCCGGGAGCTGCCCGCGCGGCGGCAGGACGTGGTGGACACGTGGCTGGCGGCGTTGCGCGGCGGGGTCAGTCGAGGCCTGGACGCGCGCTGGCGCACGGCGGTGCAGAGCGAACTGGTCGCGCACCTGCGGCCCGGCGCGGACTACTGGCCGGGCATGGACGTGCGGGCGGCCGGGGCGATCCTGGTGGAGGTGGACCTGTCCGGGTGCCGGGTGGGGCGGGTGGACTTCACCGGGGCGGTGTTCGTCGGCGACGCCCGGTTCGAGGCGATGACCGTGACCGGGGCGGCGGTGTTCGACGGGGCGCGGTTCCTGCGGCACGGGCTGTTCACCGACACGCTGTTCGCGCGGTCGCTGTCGATGGCGGCGGCGGTGTTCACCGGCAACCTCGCGCTGTCGGGGGTGCAGGTGGCCGACGCGGCGCAGCTGGCCGGGGCGAAGGTGTCGGGCCGAGCGGACCTGCGGCGCGCGGAGTTCGGCGGGCCGGCGGGGTTCGAGTCGGTGTTCTTCGGCGGGCGGGCGCTGTTCGGCGAGGTCGTGTTCCACCGGGACGCGCTGTTCACCGGGGCGTGGTTCCGGGGGCGCACGGACGTGACCTCGGCGCTGATCGGCGAGACGGCCGACTTCGCCGGGGCCCGCTTCGGCCGCCGCGTCATGCGCTGACCGCGCGTCGCGGTGTCACGTGTTCGGGTGTCACGCGGTGCGGCGGCGGTGGCGGGCCACCTGTTCCCGGTTGGCGCAGCGGGTGGTGCAGTAGCGGCGGCGGCCGTTGCGGGAGGTGTCCACGTAGACCGTGCCGCACCCCGGGCGGGCGCAGTGCCCCAGGCGGCCCGGGTCCTCGCACAGCACGTGCGCCAGGCCCGCGGCGGTGAAGGCGCGCACCCGGTCGGGGGTGGGGGCGTGCTCGGGGGCGAAGTGCAGGTGGGGCGCGCGGCCGTCGTGGGTGGAGACGTACGGGCGGGCCGCGGCCTCGGCGAGCAGCTCGTTGACGTGCGCGACGCGGTCGGTCCCGCCGGTGAACACCGGTTCCAGGCGGCGCGCCCACGCCACCAGCTCGCGGGCCTGCGCGTCGGTCAGGGTGCCCAGGGGCTTGTAGCCGTGGTCGCGCAACAGGTCGAGCAGGTCGGCGGCGGTGGCCGCGCGGTCGGCGTTGACCAGGGCCGCGGCCAGCTGCGCCGCCGCCCCTCCGTAAGGGTTGAAATGCACTGAACCATGACACCACGCTGGGTGGCGTGACGACCAGATGCCCTTCCTGCGGGTGGCCCACCACCGATCACGCCCACCCGGTGTCCGTGCACGGCCGCACGGCCTACCTCCGCTGCGTCTGCGGCCTGTGGCTGGTGCTGGACTCCGGGCAGGTGGTGGCCACGGCCGGCGGCACGAGATCGGCTATCGTCCCGTCCCCGTGACCACCCGCCGCGAGCTGCTGTGCGACACCGTGATCTCCGTGCTGGCCGCCGAGGGCGGCCGGGGGCTCACCCACCGCGCCGTGGACCGCGCCGCCGGCGTCCCGCTGGGCACCACGAAGAACTACTTCCCCACGCGGGAGGCGCTGCTGCGGGCGGCGGCCGAGCGGATGACCCGGTTGCACGCCGAGGCGGTGGCCCGGCTGCGCGACACCACCCCCGCCGACGTCACCCCGACCCGGGTGGCGGAGCTGTACCCGGCGCTGCTGCGCCGCGCGGTGCTGGAGGACCCCACCCACCTGCTCGCGATGGCCGAGCTGTACCTGGAGGCGGTGCGGCGGCCCGCCGTGCGCGAGGCGCTGGGCCGCATGGTCGTCTCCAACGCCGAGGCGGGCGCGTCGCTGCACCGCGCCGCCGGGCTGCCCTCCACCGCCCGCGACGCGGGCCTGCTCGACGCCTACTTCCTCGGCGTGGCGGTGTCGCTGCTCGCGCTGCCCGCCGACGCCCTGCGCGCCACCGGCCTGGACGACCCCTACGCGCTGGGTCTGGGCCTGTTCCGGGCCGCCGTGCCGCCCACCGCCGACTCAGGGCACCGGGACGAGGCGCTGCACGCCGGTCGCGACGAGCCGGGTGGGCACGACGGGGACCGCCCCACAGCTTCCCGGACGTGCCGGCGGTAGGTCGCGGCTCTCCACCGCCACCCGCCACGCCCGCCCGTCGGCGTGCCGCACGGTGGTGCCGTGCACGGTCAGCACGTCCCGGTCCTCGCCGAGGCGTTCCCGCACCGCCAGCTCCGCGACCTGGCCCGGCTTGTCGAACGCCGACCGGCCCCGGCAGCGCCGCGTGACCACCCGCCCGTGCGCGGCCTCGTGCAGCAGGTGCTCGGCGAACCCGACGTCCAGCCGCCCGTACATGTAGCCGGTGGGCAGCAGCACGCCGGTGGGGGAGAAGCGGTGACCGCCGGTGTGGGTGCACTCCCACACCGCCTCCGGGTGCGTGCCGGCCAACGCCGCGACCAGCGGCCGGCCCCACAGGGCGCAGCACACGTCCCGCCGGCTGTTCGTGCACACCGTCAGCAGCGGCTCACCGGTCACCTCGCCCAGTCCCGGCCGGCGCCCCGCGGCCAGCGCGGCGAAGTCCAGCTCCAGCAGCCGCCGCGGGTCGGTGTCGGCGCGTTCCAGCCACGACGCGCCCGGCGCGGTGCAGGCCACGTACACCCGGCGCGGCGCGGGCCGGTGGGTGTCGGCGTGGTGGCCGGGGCGGCGGATCAGCAGCACCCGCACCCCGGCGGCCTCCGCCCGGCGACCCAGTTCCGCGCCCAGCTCCGGGTCCAGGTGGCTGCCGGTCAGCGCGTCGCGGCCCCACGGACCGGGCTGTTCCAGGCAGATCCACGCGGCGGCGGTGGCGGCGGTGCCCGCCTGCGGCTCGTGCAGGTCCGCCGACACGGCGGCACAGCGTGGCTCGGTCACCACTCCAGAGTGCACCCGTACGGCCGTTCGGGTGACTTCAGGGTTGCCGAACAGCGCGTTTTGCTCACAGCGGAACCCCCGACGGGGTCGCCGGCCCGCCCCGTACGGTGGCGGCATGATCACCGGAACCGCGGCCGGCGTGCCGTACGTGGCCCTCCCGCCCCGCACCGGCCGGCGACTGGTCCTCGTGTGGCACCTGCTCGGCGAGCCCGGCACCCCGGAGGACATGGCGGCCACCCTGCCGCTGCCCGACCTCGACGCCTGGCGCGTCTACCCGGCCCTGCCGCTGCGCGACCCCAACCCGGACTTCCTGCTCGACGGCTACGCGCCCCTGGTCACCGAGGCCGCCGACGCCGTGCCCGACCTGGTCACCGCGCTGCGCGGCGAACTGGGCTGCGCCGGGCCGGTCGACGTCGTCGGCGGCTCCGCGGGCGGGCACGTCGCGCTGCTGACCGCCGTGCGCGGCGAGGTGCCGGTGCGGCGGGTGGCCGTGGTCAACCCGGCCGTGACCGCCGAGTCGGTGGTGGAGGCGTCCGTGGCCGCCGCGTTCCTGCCCGGCTACGACTGGACGCCCGCCGCCCGCGCCGCCGCCGAACCCCTGGACGTCCTGGCCGCCGCCGACCGGCTCACCGCGCCCCTCCTGGTCGTGCGCGGGGCCGAGGAGTACCCGGCGTTCCGACCGGTGCAAGAGCGGCTGTGCGACGTGGTGCCGGGCGCCAAGATCGTCGACGTGCCCGGTCTGGCGCACATGCTGGTGACCGGGGTGGACGAGGTGCGGGCGGAGGTGTCGGCGTGGCTGAGCGACTGAACCCCGGCGACCGATCGACCACAGGCGACCGGCTGACCGTGGTGACGGGCGGCAGCCGGGGGATCGGCGCGGCGACCGTGCGCCGGCTGGCCGCCGACGGCCACCGCGTCGTGCTCGGCTACCGCGCCGCCCGCGAGGAGGCCGAACAGCTCGCCCGCGAGGTCGGCGGCCTGGCCGTGCGCTGCGAGGTCGCCGACCCCGACGACGTGGACGCCCTGTTCGCCGCCGCCGCCCGCCTCGGCCGCGTCACCGGCGTGGTGATCAACGCCGGCGTCACCAGCCCCGCCGGGCCGCTGGCCGACACCGAGGTCGCCGACCTGCGCCGCGTGCTCGACGTCAACGTCCTGGGCGCCCTGCTGTGCGCCCGCCGCGCCGCCCGCGACCTCACCGACGGCGGCGCGATCGTCTCGGTGTCCTCGGCCGCGGCCACCCTGGGCAGCCCGGGGGAGTACGTCCACTACGCCGCGAGCAAAGCCGCCGTGGACGCCATGACCATCGGCCTGGCCAAGGAACTGGGTCCGCGCGGCATCCGCGTCAACGCCGTCGCCGCCGGCACCGTCCACACCGACATCCACCGGCTCACCGGCGTCCCCGACCGCCCGGACCGCGTCGCCCCGCTCATCCCGCTGCGCCGCGCCGGACAGCCCGAGGAGATCGCCGCCGCCATCGCCTGGCTGCTCGGCGACGACGCCTCCTTCACCACCGGCGCGGTCCTGCGCGTCGCCGGCGGCCTCTGACCGCCACCTGCCGGCCGTCGAGGCGGGGTCACGCGCCGGCGGCCACCGGCAGGCGCGGAGCGGTCAGCACCCGCGGACCGGACTCGGTGATCGCGACGGTGTGCTCGACGTGCGCCGCGCGGCTGCCGTCCACCGTGCGCAACGCCCACCCGTCCGGGTCGGTGGTGTAGGCGTCCCGGCCGCCCGCGTGGAACATCGGCTCGATCGCCAGCGCCATGCCCGCCCGCAGCGTCAACCCCCGCCCCGGCCGGCCCTCGTTGGGCACCCCCGGCGACTCGTGCATCGCCCGGCCGATGCCGTGCCCGCCGAAGTCCTCCGGGATCCCGTACCCCGCCGCGCGCCCGATCCGGCCGATCGCGGCCGACACGTCACCCATCCGCGCTCCCGGCACCGCCGCGGCGATCGCCGCCGCCAACGCCCGCTCGGCGGTCTCGATCAGCGCCGCGTCCGCCGGGTCGGCATCCCCGACGACGAAGCTGATCGCCGAGTCGCCGTGCCAGCCGTCCACGTGCGCGCCGCAGTCGATGCTCACCAGGTCGCCCTCGCGCAGCCGGTAGCCGTCGGGGATGCCGTGCACGATCACGTCGTTGACCGAGGCGCAGATGTGCCCCGGGAACGGCGTCGGCGCGAACGACGGCCGGTAGTGCAGGAACGACGAGGACGCGCCCGCCGCCCGCACCACCTGCGCGGCCACCTCGTCCAACTCCAGCAGCGACACCCCGACCCGGGCGTGCGCACGCACCGCCGCCAGCGCGTCGGCCACCACCAGGCCCGCCACGCGCATCGCGTCGAACTCGCCGGGGGACTTCAACTCGATCACCGACACCAACCCCTCACCGTGATAACAATACCGGTATAGATATCACAGCAGCGCCGGTATTACTATCACGCCCATGGTGCGACAGCCGCTCACCCAGTCCGACCGCGACCGCGGCGAACGCCTCGGCGACGCCCTGCGCCGAGCCCGCGGCGACCGCAGCATGGTCCAGGTCGCCACCGCCGCCGGCATCTCCGTGGAAACCCTGCGCAAGATCGAACGCGGACGCATCCCCACCCCCGCCTTCTTCACCGTCGCCGCCCTCGCCGACGCCGTCGGGCTCTCCCTGGACGACCTGTGCCGCCAACTCGCCGACGAGCGCCCCGCCGCCTAGACGCCCCGGATGCCCGAGCACACCACCCCCGCACCCGTCCCGCTCGTCCCCGAGATCACCCTGCACACCGCCACCGACATCACCGCCCTGTGGGAGCGCACCGGCACCCCCGACCCGCCCTTCTGGGCCTTCCCGTGGGCCGGGGGACAGGCACTGGCCCGCCACCTGCTCGACCACCCCCACCTCACCACCGGCAAGCGCGTCCTCGACCTCGCCACCGGCTCCGGCCTGGTCGCCATCGCCGCCGCCCGCACCGGCGCCCACGTCACCGCCAACGACATCGACCCCCGCGCCGGCGACGCCGCCACCCGCAACGCCCACGCAAACCACGTCACCATCACCGTCGAGATCACCGACCTGCTCGACACCGACACCGACCACGACGTAGTCCTGGCCGGAGACGTCTTCTACGACCGCGACATGGCCGCCCGCGTCCTGCCCTTCCTGCACCGCGCCCACCACCGAGGCGCACTGGTCCTCATCGGCGACCCACAACGCGCCCACCTGCCCCGCACCGGCCTCACCCGCGTCGCCACCCACGACGTCCCCGTCCCACACGACCTCGAAGGCACCACCCGACGCACCACCCACATCTGGCGCCTCTAACGAAAACCGCTACACCCACCCCACACGCCACCAGTACCGTCCGCCACCACGCGCGCCGCGACCAGCCACCACACCGCTCCTCGTGACGACCAGCCCGAGACCATCGGCCCGCGACCGTCAGCGCCGGTGGGCGAACCTGTCCGTCGCCGCCACCACCGCCTCCGTCATCCCCGGGTCCTGCGCGCTGTGCGACGCGCCCGACACCACCACCAACTCCGCGTCCGGCCACGCCCGCGCCACCTCCCACGCCGTCGCCACCGGCCCCTGCATGTCCCACCGGCCGTGCACCAACACCGCCGGGATCCCGCGCAACCGCGGCATCTCCCGCAACACCCGCCCGTCCGCCAGCCACGCCCCGTGCCGGAAGTAGCGGGCCGTGATCCGCGCGAACGCCGTCCGCCACCGCGGGTCCAGCTCACGCGGCGACGGCACGCGGTCCGCGTCCAACGTCAGGATCGACGACTCCCACGCCACCCAGTCGTCCGCCGCCTTGCGCCGCACCGCCGGGTCCGGGTCGTTCAACAACTCGTCGTAGGCCGCCACCAGGTCCGTCGCCCCCTCCGGCGCACCCGCCCGGAACCGGTGCCACTGCTCGGGGAAGAACCGCCGCAACCCGCCGTAGAGCCACTCCAACTCCTCGCGCCGACTCGTCGTCACCGCCACCAGCACGACCTCGGTCACCCGCTCCGGGAACGTCTGCGCGTAGTGCAACCCCAGCGTCGAACCCCACGACCCGCCGAACACCATCCACCGGTCCACACCCCGGTCCACCCGCAACCGCTCGATGTCCGCCACCAGGTGCGCCGTCGTGTTCACCGACAGATCGGTCCCGTGGTCCGCCGCGTGCGGGATCGACCGCCCCGAACCGCGCTGGTCGAACAGGACGATCCGGTAGGCGGCCGGGTCGAACTGGCGGCGCATGCCGGGGGAGCAGCCCGTCCCCGGACCGCCGTGCAGGCCCACCACCGGCTTGCCGTCGGGGTTGCCGGACTCCTCCCAGTACACGAGGTTCCCGTCACCGACGTCGAGCATCCCGTGCGCGTACGGCTCGATCTCCGGGTACAGCACGCCGAACTCCCTCCAGAAGCAACAGTGCTGTTACATTAGGGGAGTGGACGACAACCCCACCACCGATTACCTCGGCACCCGCCTGCGCCACCTGCTCGACCTGCTCGACGACGGCGTGGCCCACGCCTACACCGAACTCGGCCTCGCCGACTTCCGCCCCCGCTACAACCCCATCATCCGCATCGTCCACGCCCACGGACCCCGCTCCATCCGCGACCTGGCCGCCACCATCGGCGTCACCCACTCCGCCGTCAGCCAAACCGTCAACCAGATGCACCGCGACGGCCTGGTCGAACTCCACCCCGGCACCGACGCCCGCCAACGCATCGTCCACCTCACCCCACGCGCCGCGAAGCTCCTACCCGTCCTCGACGCCGAGTGGCACGCCACCACCACCGCCGCCCGCGAACTCGACGCCGAACTCCCGTACCCCCTCAGCGACCTGGTCGAACACGCCCTGCGCGCACTGGGGGAGCGCCCCATGCCCGACCGCGTCCACCCCCACCTGCCCGACGCCTGACCGGCCTCACCCGTACCGGGCCACCAACTCCGCCCCCAACCGGGCCAACTCCGCCCGCACCGCGTCCGACTCCACCACCTCGGCCAACGCACCCCACCCCGCCAGGTGCTGCGCGACCATCAGGGGAGTGGGAGCCGAAACCCGCACCCGAGCCACACCGCCCTCCACCCCCTCCACCACGCAATGCCGCCCGAACTGGCCCCGCAACACCCGCACGTGCCGCTCCTGCACCACAACCGTCGCCACCGCCAGCGTCTGCCACCCCTCGACCCTCGCCACGACGCCCTCCCACGCGTCCGCCAGGCCGAACCCCTCGGGCCGCACCGCCTCCTCGTCGGTCACCACCGCGTCCACCACGCGATCCACCCGGAACGTCCGCTGCCCGTCCGCCGTCCCCGCGACCAGGTACCAGACGTCGTCCTTGTCCACCAGCCCCAACGGATCCACCACCCGCTCGGACCGCTCACCGGACTTCTTCGCGTACCCCAACCGGACCTTCCGCCGCCGCACCACCGCACCCTGCAACAACTCCACCAACCGAGGCCGCTCGTGCAGCTCCTGCCCCCACCGCGCCGAATCCACCACCACCGCGCCGGCAGCCGCCTCGGCCGCCTCCCGGAACGTCTCCGGCAACGCCCGAACCAACTTCCGCAACGCCGCCTTGGCCTCGGCATTGCCGGCCGCCGCGGGCCCCACCAACACGAACAACGCCTGCGCCTCGGCAGCACTCAACCCACTCAGGTCCGTCCGCGCGCGGCCGACCAACTCCCAACCACCGTTGCGGCCCGGCTGGGGGTAGACCGGGATGCCGGCCGTCGAGAGCGCCTCCAGATCGCGACGGGCGGTCGCCACGGAGACTTCGAGCTCGGCCGCCAACTCGGCAGCCGTCACCCGCCCACGGGCCTGCATCAGGAGAAGGGCCGCCACCAACCGGTCCGCACGCATGGTGAGCAGTGTGCGGGGTTAAGTGCGCACCTGGTGAGCACTTTTGCGCGAATCGAACACCGGTTCGAACAGCGTGGGGGGCGGCGGACGGAACGGGCGAGGCCGGCCGGGCGCGCTGAACGCGATCCAGCCGCGGCCTCCGGCCCCCGGAACGATCATCCCACGAGACACCGACAGTCCCAGGCGACCGACCGACGGGCAACTCGACCAGCCGACCCGGCCATCGCACGGTTCACGCGGTGCGGAGTAGCGAGCGGCGGCGGTGCGAGAAGCGGCGGCCTGTGGGCGCGTGGGGCAGGCGCGGGGAGGCTGTGGGAGTGGGCTCCGAACCGCTTACTTAACATAATGTAGATTATCGGCTTTACAGGGATGCCTGGTCATCGGCGTGGACATACGTCACGTGACGTATCTGCGGTGGTGTCACCGGATGGTCGGTTCGACGGCGTTCGGCCGGCACGGCCCGATGATCAAGCTTCTCGGCCGCCCTGGGTCTTTCTCGTCGGGTCCGTGGGATCGCCGGCGCGGCGCGCGTTGTAGGTGCGTCGCGTGACGTGTGCGAGGTGATTCGGGGCCCGAGGGCGTCCGAGCGGGCGTGTCGGGAGTGGCATCCCCCGGTGGGTGTGGCTACCGGCCCGTGGCCATGTTTCATGGATAATCGCCATTATCCATGTGATCAACACCGCTGCTGCGGCGCTGGGGTGCGACGAGCGGTGGTCGGCGACCTCGTCGGGTCCTCGGTGACTCCTCCGTCAGAGCCGCCTCCCCGACCAGGCGCCGCAACCGGTTGTTGGCCTGCTCCAGTGTGGTGATGGTGGCCCCGCGGTCCCCCGCGCCGACCTCCCCCATCGCCTCGCACGTGAACGTGAGGGTCGGTGTGGGGCGCGGGATTGTCGGTGGTGTGCGCTAGGAAGATCACATGCTCGTCCTCGACGCCCAGGAGTCGTTCTTCCTCGCCCGCCGTCCGCGCAAGGACTCGCCGCACACGACGGCGGCCTACCGGCGTGACCTCGCCGGGGTCACGGCGCTGCTGTCCGACGTCGTCGGCACTCCCCCGGATCGGCTGCTGGTGGTCGACCTGACGGCCGGCAACCTGCGCAAGGCGTTCGGGGTGTTCGCCGACTCGCACGCCAAGTCCTCGGTGCTGCGGGCGTGGTCGACGTGGAACCAGTTCCTGACGTTCTGCGTGGCCGAGGACCTGTTGCCGGGCAATCCGATGGGTGCTGTGGCGCGGCCGAAGACGCCGCCGTTGGTGCCCAAGCCGTTGCGGGGTGAGGACACGCCGGAGCGGTTGTTGGCGGCGGCGGCGGAGGGGGCGCGCAAGGCGCGGGACCCGTGGCCGGAGCGGGACGTCCTGGTGTTGGCGTTGGGGCTGGTGGCGGGGTTGCGGTCGGCGGAGATGCGGACGTTGACGTTGGCGTCGGTGGTGGGGCGGCCGGGTGAGCGGCGGTTGCACGTGGCGGGCAAGGGGAACCGGGACCGGTCGGTGCCGATCGAGCCGGCGATGGACCGGATCATCGAGCAGTACCTGGAGTCGTGTCGGGCGCGGTTCCCGCAGGGGCGGTTCGACCGGGGGTCGGCGTTGTTGCGGGACCGGCACGGTGAGCCGATCGGGCGGGGTGGGTTGGAGTACCTGGTGCGGTCGTGCTTCCGGTGGGCGGGGTTGCACGACCGGGTGCCGTCGGGGGCGAACCTGCACGCGTTGCGGCACACGTTCGCGACGCGGTTGGCCGAGGACGGGGCGTCGGCGTCGGAGATCATGGCGTTGTTGGGGCACGCGTCGTTGGCGACGTCGCAGAACTACATCGAGGCGACGGCGCGGGAGCGGCGGGCGGCGGTGGCGGGGAACCGGACGTACGTGTCGTTGGCGAACCTGCCGTCGGCGCGGCGGGGTGAGGGGGCGTGAGTCAGAGGCTCATCCAGCAGTAGAGGTGGTCGCCGGTGTCGCGGGCGCGGCGGGCCAGCTGCACCAGTTCGGTGACCAGGGGTAGGAGTTCGTCGGGGGTGGGGTCGCCGTTCCACTCCTCGATCCGGGCCCAGTGGGTGGCGAGGGTGGGCAGGTCGTCGTCGTGGGCGGCGGCGAGGGTGTCGCGGGTGGTGGGGTCGAGGGCGACGACCCAGGGGCCTTCGTGGTCGGGGTCGGCGGTGGCGGGCCAGACCAGGGGGTTGTCGTCGGGGTCGGCGGCCGGGTCGGCGGCGGTGACGAGTTGGGCCAGGACGACCTCGGGGTCGACGGCTTTGGCTTCGACGCCGTCCCATCGCAGGGGTGCCATGAGTGGTGACATGGCGTCGTTGTGGTCGAGTGCGGTGCGGACCGTGTCGTGGTCGCTTGCCCGGAAGTAGTCGGTGAGGACGCCCATGGGGGCGAGTTGATCACATGGCCGGCTGGGGCGTGTTGGGCTGTTCGGGTGATGCTGGGGTGACCTTGTTCGAACGGGTGTACGCAGGTGTCATGAGGGCGGCGTGGCGTGGGGTGTTGGTTTTCGGGTTGGTGACGTTCCCGGTGCGGTTGTTCCCGGTGGCGCGGGGGCCGGGGGTGCGGTTCCGGCAGGTGCACCGGGCGGATTCGGGGCGGATCCGGCATCGGCGGGTGTGCGAGGTGTGTCGGGAGGAGGTGGCGTTGGTGGACGTGGCGCGGGCGGTGGAGGTGGGTGGGGGTCGGTTGGTGGCGGTGGAGGCCGAGGACCTGGCGCGGGTGCCGGTGCCGACGCGGGGGGTGATCGAGGTGGTGCAGGTGGCTCGGGCGGTGGAGGTGGACCCGGTGGTGGTGGGGCGGGCGTTCCACGTCGAGCCGGAGGCGGCGGCGGTGGGGTCGTTCGTGGTGTTGCGGGACGCGTTGGAGCGGGCGTCGCGGGTCGCGGTGGCGCGGGTGGCGGTGCGGCGGCGGGAGCGGGTGGCGTTGGTGCGGCCGCGGGGTGCGGGGTTGGTGGTGCAGACGGTGTTGTGGGCGGAGGAGGTGCGGGAGCCGGACCTGGGGTTCCTGGAGGGGGTGGCCGCTCCCCCGGCGTCGGCGGCGCGGATGGCGGCGGCGTTGGTGGAGTCGATGACGGCGCCGTTGGACCTGTCGGTGTTCGAGGACCGGCACGCGGCGGCGGTGGCGGGGTTGGTGGAGGGCAAAACTGGTCCGATCGAGTGATGCCCTGGTGCGGGAATGCCGGTTGGCGGGTACTCACGTGGAATGAGGTCCGTGTGGCGTGGGGCGATCTCCTTCGGTCTGGTGACGATCGGTGTCCGGTTGTACACCGCGACGGAGGAGCACGACTTCCGGTTCCACCAGGTGCACCGGGAGGACGGTGGGCGGATCCGCTACAAGCGGGTGTGCCAGGTGTGCGGCGAGGAGGTTGCCTACGCCGACATCGCCAAGGGTTACGAGCTGGACGACGGCCGTGTGGTGGTGATGGACAGCGAGGACTTCGACAAGTTGCCGATCAACACCGATCACGCGATCGACGTGTTGGAGTTCGTGCCGGCGGAGGAGATCGATCCGATCTACTTCCAGAAGTCCTACTACCTGGAGCCGGACAAGGCGGCGACGCGCCCGTACGTGTTGTTGCGGACGGCGTTGGAGCGCAGTGGGCAGTTGGCGGTCGTGAAGATCACGATCCGGCAGCGGGAGACGTTGGCGATGCTGCGGGCCCGTGAGGACCTGTTGGTGATGCACACGATGTTGTGGCCCGACGAGGTGCGCAAGCCGGACTTCGATTTCCTGGACGGTGACGTGGAGGTGCGTCCGCAGGAGTTGAAGATGGCGTCGTCGCTGGTGGAGAGCATGGCGGGGTCGTTCGACCCGGATGATTTCACCGACGACTACACCGAGGCGATGCAGAAGTTGATCGAGGCGAAGGCGGAGGGCGCGGAGTTGCCCGAGCAGCCGGAGGCCGAGGAGACCGGTGAGGTCATCGACTTGATGACGGCGTTGGAGCGCAGTGTGGAGCAGGCTCGGTCGGCGCGGGGTGAGGCGAAGCCGGCGGAGAAGAAGCCGGCGGCGCGGTCGTCGCGGTCGGGTGGGTCCGCGCGGTCGGGGTCGGCGCGGTCGGGGTCGGCGCGGTCGAAGTCGGCGGCGTCGAAGGCGAAGGAGACCAAGGAGAAGGCGCCGGCGAAGAAGAAGGCCAAGCCCGCCTGATGGGTGGGGACCTGTCGGAGTACCGGCGCAAGCGGGACGCCGGGCGGACGCCGGAGCCGGTGCCGGGTGCGGACGCGCCGTTGCCGCGTGGTGACGACGACACGTTCGTGATCCAGGAGCACCACGCGTCGCGGCTGCACTGGGACGTGCGGTTGGAGCGGGGTGGGGTGCTGGTGTCGTGGGCGGTGCCGAAGGGGTTGCCGCCGGAGCCGGGGACGATCCGGTTGGCGGTGCGCACGGAGGATCACCCGTTGGAGTACGCGTCGTTCGAGGGGACGATCCCGAAGGGCGAGTACGGCGCGGGCGAGATGCTGATCTGGGACCGGGGCCGGTACGAGACGGTGAAGTGGAGCGACCGCGAGGTGGACGTGGTGCTGCGCGGGTCTCGGGTGGAGGGTGAGTTCGTGTTCTTCCGCCGTTCCGCGGGTGGGGACGGCAAGGACTGGATGGTGCGGCGGCGGCACGAGGCGGTGCGGCCGGACTGGGTGCCGTTGCCGGAGTCGGTGGCGCCGATGTTGGCGACGGCGGCGGAGGCGTTGCCGGAGCGCAACGGGGACTACGCCTACGAGTTCAAGTGGGACGGGGTGCGGGCCCTCGCGCGGGTGGAGGGCGGCCGGGTGCGGTTGGTGTCGCGGTTGGGCAACGACGTGACGGGGACGTACCCGGAGTTGCAGGCGTTGGGCGAGTCGTTGGGTTCGACGCAGGTGTTGTTGGACGGGGAGGTCGTCGCGTTGCAGGGCGGCCGGCCCAGTTTCGGGGCGTTGCAGCAGCGGATGCACGCGTCGGGGGCGGCGGCGCGGCGGTTGGTGTCGAAGGTGCCGGTGACCTATCTGGTGTTCGACGTGCTGCACCTGGACGGGTCGTCGTTGGTGAACGTGCCGTACGCGCGGCGGCGGGAGTTGTTGGACGGGTTGGACCTGCGGGGTCCGCATTGGGCGACGCCGCGGGCGTACCCGGGTGCGGGGCCGGAGGTGTTGGCGGCGTCGCGGGAGCAGGGGTTGGAGGGGGTGGTGGCCAAGCGGCTGGATTCGCCGTACACGCCGGGGCTGCGGTCGCCGCACTGGGTGAAGGTGACGCGGGTGGCGACGCAGGAGGTGGTGGTCGGCGGGTGGCGGCCGGGTGAGGGCAAGCGCAAGGGGGTGGTGGGGGCGTTGCTGCTGGGGATCCCGGAGGGTGACGGGTTGGCGTTCGTGGGGTCGGTGGGGACGGGGTTCGGCGAGGCGGAGCTGCGGTCGTTGACCGAGCGGTTGGAGGGGTTGGCGGCGAAGCGGTCGCCGTTCGTGACGGAGGTGCCGCGGGAGCGGGCGCGGGGTGCGCGGTGGGTGCGGCCGGAGCTGGTGGGTGAGGTGGTGCACCGGCAGTGGACGGCGGACGGGCGGATGCGGTTCCCGACGTGGCGGGGGTTGCGGCCGGACGTCTCGCCCGCGGAGGTGCGGCGCGGTGGTTGAGTCGGCGGTGGTGCGGGTCGGTGAGCGGCGGCTGAAGCTGTCGAACCTGGGGAAGGTGCTGTACCCGGAGGTGGGGTTCACCAAGGCCGAGGTGATCGACTACTACACGCGGATCGCGCCGGTGCTGCTGCCGCACCTGGCGGGGCGGCCGTTGACGGTGCGGCGGTTCCCGGACGGGGTGGACGGGGAGTCGTTCTTCGAGAAGAACGCGCCGTCGCACGCGCCGGAGTGGGTGCGGCGGGTGCGGGTGGAGACGCCGGGGTCGTCGCGGGGGTCGGAGTACCTGGACTTCGTGGTGGTGGACGACCTGGCCACGTTGGTGTGGTTGGCGAACCTGGCGGCGTTGGAGCTGCACGTGCCGCAGTGGGTGGTGGGGCCGCGGGGTGGGCGGCGCTCCCCCGACCTGGTGGTGTTCGACCTGGACCCGGGGCCGCCGGCGACGGTGGTGGAGTGCGCGCGGGTGGCGGAGGTGCTGCGGGAGGTGCTGGTCGCCGACGGGTTGGCGCCGGTGGTGAAGACCAGCGGGTCCAAGGGGTTGCAGGTGTACGCGGGGGTGGAGGTGGCGGATCCGTCGCGGCCGTCGGCGTACGCGAAGGCGGTGGCGCAGCGGTTGACGCGGGAGTTGCCGGACGAGGTGGTGTGGCAGATGACCAAGTCGGTGCGCACGGGGAAGGTGTTGATCGACTGGTCGCAGAACAACCCGGCGAAGACGACGGTGGCGCCGTACTCGTTGCGGGCGCGGCCGGTGCCGTCGGTGTCCACGCCGGTGACGTGGGAGGAGGTGGTGGGGTGCCGGTCGGTGTCGGACCTGGTGTTCACCGCGGACGAGGTGCGGGAGCGGGTGGGTCGGGTGGGTGACCTGTTCGCGGTGGAAAAGGCGTCGCCGCTGCCGGGGTGATCGTCTTATCCTGGCCCGCTCGCCGTTTTCGCGGAGGTGTGTGGTGGCCAGGGACGAGGAGATCCGTTCGGCGTTCGTGGACGGGCGGCCGGACCCGGGTCGGCGGGTGGAGCTGGTCGGGTACGACCCGGCGTGGCCGGGGTTGTTCGAGCGCGAGGCGGCGCGGGTGCGGGGCGCGTTGGGCGCGCGGGTGCTGGGGTTGGAGCACGTGGGTTCGACGTCGGTGCCGGGGTTGGCGGCCAAGCCGGTGGTGGACGTGGTGCTGGCGGTGGCGTCGTCGGCGGACGAGGCGGCGTACGTGCCGGCGTTGGCGGCGGCGGGGTACGTGCTGCGGGTGCGGGAGCCGGAGTGGCACGAGCACCGGATGTTCAAGGGGCCGGACGCGGATGTGAACCTGCACGTGTTCACGGTGGGGTCGCCGGAGATCCGGCGGATGGTGCTGTTCCGGGACTGGCTGCGGGGGCACCCGGAGGACCGGGAGCGGTACGAGGCGGTGAAGCGGGAGTTGGCGGGGCGGTCGTGGACCTACCTGCAGGGGTACGCGGACGCGAAGAACGACGTGGTGGACGAGATCATCGCGCGCGCGGACCCGTCGGCTCCCCCGCGCGTGGGCTAGCCGGGGCGGAGCGCGGTCGGGGTGCGGGTTGGCGGCAACCGGCCTCGGGGGGTGGGGGCGGTGCGGGAGAATCGCGGGTCGTGAGGTTCGGGGTGCTCGGCCCGGTGGTGGCGCGGCGTGTCGACGGGTCGGAGATCCGGGTCGGCGGGGCCGGGTTGCGGGCGTTGTTGGCGGTGCTGGCGGTGGACGCCGGGCGGGTGGTGGGGATCGACCGGCTCGTGGACGCGCTGTACGGGGAGCGTCCGCCGGCCGGGGTCGTGAACGCGGTGCAGTCGCAGGTGTCGCGGCTGCGGTCGGTGCTGGACGTGGGGGTCGAGCGGTCGGCGGCCGGGTACCGGCTGGTGGTGGACCCGTGGGACGTCGACGCGTTGCGGTTCGAGGAGCTGGTGGCGCGCGGGTTGCCGGGTGAGGCGCTGGCGTTGTGGCGGGGGCCGGCGTTGGCCGATGTGGGGGACGCGCCGTTCGCGGCGGTGTTGGCGGCGCGGTGGGAGGAGTTGCGGCTCAAGGTCGTGGAGGACCACGACGTGGCGCCGGTGGCGGTGCTGCGGGAGCTGGTGGCGGCGCACCCGTTGCGGGAGCGGTTGGTGGCGCGGCTGGTGCGGGCCCTGCACGGCGAGGGGCGGCAGGCCGAGGCGTTGGCGCTGGTGGACCGGACGCGGCGGGCGTTGGCCGAGGAGCTGGGCGCGGACCCGTCGCCGGAGCTGGCCGCCGCGCACGGCGAGGTGTTGCGGGGTGAGCGGCCGGCGGGCCGGCACGTGCTGCCCGCGCAGCTGACCAGTTTCGTCGGGCGCGGCGAGGAGGTGCGGCTGGTCGGGCAGGCGTTGGACCGGTCGCGGCTGGTGACGTTGCTGGGGCCCGGTGGCGCGGGGAAGACGCGGTTGGCGGTGGAGGTCGCCGCGACGCGGCCGGGTGACGTGTTCTTCGTGGACCTGGCCCCGTTGGGGGCGGGTGGGGACGTGCCGCAGGCCGTGGTGACGGCGTTGGGGTTGCGGGAGGACGGGCTGCGCGTGGCGCGGGCGGCGCGGGAGCGGCTGGTGGCGGCGCTGGCCGGACGGGACGTGCTGCTGGTGTTGGACAACTGCGAGCACGTGGTGGAGGACGCGGCGGCGTTGGCGGGCGCGTTGCTGGTGGCGTGCCCGGGGTTGCGGGTGTTGGCGACGAGCCGGGAGGCGTTGGGCGTCACCGGGGAGACGGTGCGGCCGGTGCCGCCGCTGCCCGCGGTGGACGGCTCCTCCCCCGCTGTCGCGCTGTTCGCCGACCGGGCGGTGGCGGCGGACCCGTCGTTCCGGCTGGACGCGGGGACGGTGCCGTTGGTGGTGGCGATCTGCCGGGCGTTGGACGGGATGCCGCTGGCGATCGAGCTGGCGGCGGCGCGGGTGCGGTCGCTGCCCCTGGCGGAGGTCGCGGCCCGGTTGGACGACCGGTTCCGGTTGCTCTCGCGCGGCAACCGGGCCGCCGCGCCGCGGCACCGGACGCTGCACGCGGTGGTCGAGTGGAGCTGGGACCTGCTCTCGGCCGAGGAGCGGGTGGTGGCGCGTCGGCTGACGGTGTTCGCCGACGGGGCGACGCTGGAGTCCGCGGCGGCGGTGTGCGGGGCGGGCGCGGACGACGTGCTGCCGATGCTGGTGGACAAGTCGCTGGTGGAGGTGTCCGGCGGCCGGTACCGGATGTTGGACACGATCCGGGCGTTCGGTGCGGCGCGGCTGGAGGAGGCCGGTGAGCGGGAGGCGGTGCGGCGGGCGCACGCGCGGTGGTTCCTGCGGGTGGCGGTCCGGGCGACGCCGCACCTGTTGCGCGGTGAGCAGTTGGAGTGGCTGGCGGCGGTGGCCGGGGAGCACGAGAACCTCAAGTCGGCGATCCGGTGGGCGGCCGGGCACGACGGTGAGCTGGCGTTGCGGCTGGTCGCGGAGCTGGGTTGGTACTTCTGGCTGCGGGGGCTGCGGTCGGAGGGGGCGGCGCTGGCGGCGGAGGTGGTGCGGGCGGTGGGCCCGGTCGCGCCGCCCGGGTTGAGCGAGGAGCACCTGCTGTGCGCGTTGGCGGCGTCGGCGGCCGGTGAGGCGGTGCCGGGGGCGCTGTCGCCGCGGCAGGACGTGCCGGAGGGGTTCGTGGGGCCGCCGACGAGGCCGTTCCTGACGATGTTGTGGGGCATGGCCTACGGGGTGCCGGACCTGGGCGAGCCGACGTTGGACGCCCGGCGGGGTCACCTGGTGGGGGCGGACCCGTGGTCGCGGTCGCTGGCGCTGGCCGGGTTGGGGATGCAGTACCAGTACGCGGGCCGGTTGGGCGAGGCGCGGCAGGCGCACGAGTCGGCGTTGGCCGGGTTCCGCGGGTTGGGTGAGCGGTGGGGCATGTCGATGGTGCTGGCGCAGCTGGCGGAACTGTCGCGCGCCGCGGGTGACCTGTCCTCGGCGTTGGCGTACCTGGACGAGGCGTTGGCGTTGGGCGAGCAGTTCGGCGCGACCGAGCACACGGCGAGCATGCTGGCGCAGCGCGCGGAGTGGCACTGCCACCGCGGGTCGTTCGACGCGGCGTGGGCGGACCTGGAGCGGGCGGCGGTGATGGCCCGGTCGCAGGGGTCGGTGGAGACGCTGGCCGAGGTGCGGCTGGGGATGGCGGAGGTGGCGCGGCACCGGGGCGAGTTGGCCGTGGCGCGCGGGTGGTGCGAGGAGGCGCTGCGGGTGTGCCCGCGGGGCTGGTTCGGGCCGGAGGAGGTGCGCTCGCACATCCACGTCGCGGTGGGGCGGCTGGAGCTGGCGGGTGGGGACGTGGCGGCGGCGCGGGCGGTGTGGGGGCTGGTCGTGGAGTCGGCGGCGGAGTGGGGCAACCCGATGGTGCTGGCCAAGGTCGCCGAGGCGTGGGCGCAGTCGTGCCTGGCGGAGGGCGACGCGGCGGGCGCGGCGGAACTGCTGGGCGCGGCCCGTGGGCTGCGGGGCGCGGTGGCGCCGGTGGACCCGGACGTGCTGGCGGCGGAGAGCGCGGCCCGGGGTGCGCTGGGCGCGGAGGGGTTCGCGGCGGCCTCGGCCCGGGGCGCTGGTTTCGGGCGGGACGGGCTGCTGGCCGCGCTGCGCGGGTGAGGCCGGTCGGTGGTCGGGTGAGGCTGGTGGTCGCGGCGGGTTCGTCGGCGGTCGGTGGGGCGGCTGTGGACGTGGGCGCAGCGTGGCTGCCGCCGACTTGGTGCGCGCTTTGGCGGTGACGCCGCCGGGTCAGGTCAGGAACTCCGCCAGGCGCTTGACCATGAACTCGGCGTCGTCGATCCACGGGAAGTGCCCCGCCCCCGGCTGTTCCGCGTACTGCGCGCCCGGGATCAGGTCCGCCAGTTGCCGCACCATGTGCGGCGGGGCGACCGGGTCCGCGCCGCCCGCGTAGACCAGGACCGGGATGGACAGGTCGGCCAGCGCGCGGCGGGTGTGGCCGGGGCTGAACGCGCCCTCGGCCGAGTAGCCGCGTTGGGCCTCGGTGGAGCGTTCGGCGTCCTCGGCCGCGGCGTGGGACTGGGCGGCGGGGGTCCAGGAGCCGTAGAACAGCGGGGCGGCGGTGAGGCGGTTGTGCAGGGAGTCGTCGCCGGCGACCCAGGCGCGCAGCGCCGCCACCGCCTCGGCGTGCCAGGGCTGGTCCGCGTGCCGCGCCAGGTGGTCGGCCCAGTCCGCCTCGGTCGGGGTCATGCCCACCGCGCGCAGCGCCGGGGTCAGCAGCACCAGGCTCGACAGGTTGTGCGGGAAGTGCTCGGCGTAGGCCATCGCGATGCCCGAGCCCGCCGAGTGGCCCAGCACGTCCAGCCGCTGCAGGCCCAGGTGCTGCCGCAGCGCCTCCACGTCCAGCGCCAGCCGGTCGCGGCGGTAGGTGTCGGTGGAGGCGGGCACGTCCGAGTCGCCGGTGCCGCGGTTGTCCAGCAGCACCAGCGAGCGGTGCGCGCCCAGGCCGCCCAGGTCGCCCAGGTAGGACACGGCCCGGCCGGCGCCGCCGGGCAGGCACACCAGCGGCTCGCCGGAGCCGACCACGCGATAGGCCAACCCGGTGCCGTCGTAGGAGGAGAAGCGGGGCATGGCCACATCCTCTCCTACGCTGGCCCGATGCCGAAGATCGCCACCGCCCGCACGCCCGACCGCGCCGGGTTGCTGGAGTTCCTGCGCCCCCGCCACCGCGCGCTGCTGGTCACCACCCGCCGCGACGGCCGCCCCCAGACCTCGCCGGTCACCTGCGGCGTCGACGACCACGGCCGGATCGTCGTCGCCACCTACCCGCAGCGCGCCAAGTCCCGCAACGCCCGCCGCGACCCGCGCGTGGCCGTGTGCGTCCTGTCCGACGACTGGAACGGCCCCTACGTGCAGGTCGACGGGCACGCCGAGGTCCTGGACCTGCCCGAGGCACTGCGACCGCTGGTCGACTACTACCGGTCGGTCTCCGGCGAGCACCCCGACTGGGACGACTACCGCGCCGCCATGATCCGCCAGGGCAAGGTGCTGCTGCGCGTCACCATCGACTCCTGGGGGCCGATCGCCACCGGCGGCTTCCCACCCGGGCTCGGCTAAGCCCAGCTCCCGCCCCACCCGGCCGGGTCCTGCAGCACCGCGAACACCGCACCGGACGGGTCGGCGATCGACGCCACCACCCCGGTGGGCACCTCCGTCGCCCCGACGAGCACGGCGCCGCCGAGCTCGGCGGCCACCTCGCACGTCTTGGCCGCGTCGGGCACCGCGAAGTAGCACACCCAGCGCTGCGCCTCGCCGACCAGCCTGCCCGCCACCGCCCGCGACTCGCTGTCGTAGACGGTGAACGGCTCGTCCGGCGTGCGCGCCGCCCACCCCAGCTCGCCGGTCCAGAACGCGTCGTCCGCCGCGCCCATGAACTCCACCCAGCACGGCTCACCCGCCCGCGGCTCCGGCGCCCACGGCCCGTGCAGCACCCGCCCCGAGTCCACCGCCGCGCCCTCGCGCAGCTCCCGCGGGTCGCCGCCCGCGAACACCACCCGGAACCCGTCCTCGCCCGGCCGCACCCGCAGCGCCAGCCGGTCACCCACCCAGCCGCTGAACACGCCGTCCGGCTCGGGGATCACCACCCAGCCCAGCAGGTGGGCGTAGAAGTCGGCGATCGGCTCGGGATCGGGCGCGCCCAGCTCGACGCGGCGCACACCGCGTGAGGGGGTCGGGGAAACTCCGGTCACGTCGGCGGGTCCCATCGGCGGGGGGTGTGATCAGGAACGCGCCCCATCCTCCGCACCCACCCGGGGTGACGACAATGCTCCGTTCGGACTCACAGCATCACCCGAAAGGAGGGTCGTCAGCGGGATCGGGCGACCCAGGTGGAAACCCTGCCCGACCCGCACCCCCAACCGGGTCAACGTCTCCACCTGGGCGGGTCGCTCCACCCACTCCGCCACCGCCGACAGGCCCAGACCGCGGGCGATCTCCACGATCCCCGACACCAGCACCGCGTCGGTGGAGCGCTCGTCGATCCCGCGCACGAACTCGCCGTCGATCTTGATCCCGGTGATCGGCAGGTGCTTGAGGTGCACGAACGACCCGAACCCGCTGCCGAAGTCGTCCAGGGTGATCCGGCAGCCGAACCCGCGCAGCTGCAACGCCAACGCCCGCGCCGCGTCCAGGTTGGTCACCGCCGCCGTCTCGGTGATCTCCAACCCCAACCGGCCCGGCGCGACCCCGGCCGTGGCCAGCCGGTCCAGCACGAACCCGCCGAAGTCCTCGTCCTCCAGCGTCCGGCCGGAGATGTTGACGTTGAACTTCAGGTCCAGGCCGGGGTGCGCGACCAGCGCGTCGATCGCCGTGGACAGCACCCACCGGTCGATGTCGAGCACCAGGTTGGACCGTTCCGCCTCGGCCAGGAACTCCGCCGGGCCCAGCGGCGGGTCCTGGTGGTCCTCCAGGCGCAGCAGCAGCTCGTGGCCCAGCGTGCGGCCCGACGCCAACTGCACCATCGGCATCGCGTGCAGCGCGAACCCGCCGTTCTCCAGCGCCGCGCGCAGCCGGTCCATCACCGACACCCGCTTCGCGGTGTCCGCGTAGTGCCCCGGCTCGTACACCGTCACCCGGTTGCGGCCCGCCGCCTTCGACGCGTACAGCGCCAGGTCGGCGTTCGCCAGCACCAGCTCCCACGTGTCCCCCGCGCCGTACTCGGCGACCCCGGTGGACACCGTGACCCGCGCCGACACCGCCACCGGCGGCAACGCCGCCACCGCGTCGCGCAGGCCCTCGGCGACCAGCCGCGCCTTCTCCGGCGGGCAGTCGGGCAGCACCACCGCGAACTCGTCCCCGCCCAGCCGGCCGATCAACCCCGACCCCGACAGGCCCGACCCGGACAGCCGCGACCGCAGCGTCCCCGCCAGCGCCTTCATCAACCGGTCGCCCACCGCGTGACCGCGCAGGTCGTTGACGTCCTTGAAGTTGTCCAGGTCCAGCAGCAGCAACGACCCCTGGCCGCCGGAGGCCAGCCGCCGCTCCAGCTCCCGGGTCACCGCGCGCCGGTTGGCCAGGCCCGTCAACGGGTCCTGCTCGGCCAGCGCCAGCAGCTCGTCGTGCACCCGGCGGGCGCGGGTGATGTCGTGCGCGGTGCCCAGCGCGCGCAGCGGCGTGCCGTCCTCGGCGGTGATGATCTCGCCGAAGCACTCGAACCACCGCTCGGTGCGCCGGTCGGCCAGCATCATCCGGTGGGTGTAGGAGAAACCCGCGCCGGTGCGCATGGCCTGCTCCAGCGTCGCCTGGATCATCGACAGGTCGTCGGGGTGCACCAGGTCGGCGTAGGCGTCGAAGTCCAGCTTGGTGTCGGGCGGGAACCCGAACATCTCCAGCAGCGTGTCCGACCACACCACCCGGTCCTCGGCGATGTGCCACTCCCACGTGCCCATCCGCCCCAGCACCTGCGCGCGGCGCAACGCGTCCGCCTCGTGCGTGGCCTCCAGCTCCCGGTCCCGCCACGCCGTCACGTCCACCACGCGGTAGAGCAGCTCGTCCTCGGAACCCAGCGGCTGGCAGGTCACCTCCAGCCAGCGGTGGCCCTTGCGGTAGGCCGACGGGGTCAGCAGCGCCAGCCCCGACCGCGGCCGTTCCGGCGCGCCCGGCAGCAGCGCGGGCAGCGACCTGCCCGCCACCCGGTCCACCGCGACCCCGAGGATCTCCGCCAACGCCGGGTTCACCCAGCGCAACACGCCCTGCCCGTCGGTCACACCGAAACCGACATCGGCCCGGTCCAGCACCTCCCGGTGCAACGCGCCGTTGCCGCTCACGCGCCCTCCTCGCCACCCCGCGCGCGCAATGATGGTGGAGTCCGCGCACGCCGGGCAAGCCGACCCCCTCACCCCGTGCGCGCGAACGGCCACCGCCGGTCCCCGGACCGCACCCCTGCGGTCATCCCGGCGCGGTTTCAGTGCACGACGGCCCACGTGCGCACGACCGGGTCCACCAGGACCTCCAGCACCGCGTCCGACCGCTGCGCCGCGCTGACGCACGTGTGGTTGCCGCAGCTGTGCACCGCCTGGAACCCCGCACCACCCGGCAGCGCGACCCACAACGTCAACGCGTAGGACACGTCGTCTTCCCCGGCGTTCTCCTCGGCCGACAGGACCTCCGCCCGCGTCGCCACCCCGGTGGCGCGCAACGCGACGGTCGCCCGCGCGTCCTCACCCGCCCGCGCCGCGATCCCCACGCCGAGCAGCACCACGACCACCGACGCGACCACCCACAGCACGACCTGCCACGCGGCGTCGGCGTGGACCACCCCGAGCGTGCCCGCCAGCAGCGTCGAGACGACCGTGAACCCCCCGACGACCTTCTGCGTCCTCGCCGCGCCCGGCGCGGTCAGCCACACCTGCGAGGGGTTGGGGGGTGTGCCGCCCGGGTCGACCATGCCCGTGATCGTAGCGACGCGACCCCGCCGCGAAACCCGATCGCGCCGCTGGTCCGACCCCGCGACACTGCCACACCATGCGCCCCGCACCCGGCGAACTCCTGCACTTCTCCGAAGACCCCGCCATCACCGCCTTCGTCCCCCACGTCGCCGCCACCGCCCGCCAACCCGAGGCCTACGTGTGGACCGTCGACCACGACCAGGCCCCCGCCTACTGGTTCCCCCGCCAGTGCCCCCGCGCGATGGCCTGGACCACCCCCGACACCCCGGCCGCGGACGCCGAGTGGCTCGGCCCGAACCGCGTCCACGCCGTCGAGTACGGCTGGCTGGAGGCCATGCGCACGGTCCGCCTCTACGCCTACCGGTTCGCCGCCGAGCACTTCCGCCCCTTCGGCGACAACGCCCACGTCGCCACGGCCCCGGTCACCCCGCTGGGCCCGCCCGAACGCGTCCCGGACCTGTTCGCGCTGCACGAGCGAGCCGGCATCGAACTGCGGGTCCTGCCGACGCTGTGGCCGTTCTGGCACCAGGTCACCGCCCGGAAACTGCAGTTCAGCGGCATCCGACTGCGCAACGCCACGCCGTAGCGCGCCCGACCGTTGCCTACATACCGACCGGTCGGTACCCTCGCGGCGTGGCTGAAACGGACCGACGCGTCGACGCGGTGGTGCTGGACTGGGGCGGCGTGCTCACCGTGTCCGTCCCCGCGTTCATCGAGGACTGGCTGACCCGCGAGAACATCGACCGCGAGCGCTACGGCGCGACCATGCGCGGCTGGATGGGGCGTGAGGCCGCCCCCGACAACCCGGTGTTCCGGCTGGAGACCGGCGAGCTGTCCACCGACGAGTTCGAGGCGCTGCTGGCGGCCGAACTGGTCACCCTCGACGGCCGCGAGATCGCCGCCAAGGGCCTGCTGCGCCGCATGTTCGGCAGCGCCACCCCCGACCCCGCGATGGTCGGGCTGGTCCGCGGCATCCGCGCGGCCGGCGTCCCCACCGTGCTGCTGTCCAACAGCTGGGGCGAGGGCTACCCCGAGGACCTGCTGCTGGAGCTGTTCGACACCGTCGTGATCAGCGGGCGGATCGGGCTGCGCAAGCCCGACCCCGCCATCTTCACCCACACCCTCGACCTCATCGGCGTGCCCGCCCACCGCTGCGTGTTCCTCGACGACGCCCCGGTCAACGTCGAGGGCGCCCGCGCCGTCGGCCTGCACGCCCACCGGCACACCGACGCCGAGTCCAGCCGCGCCGTCCTGGCCGACCTGCTCGGGCACGACCCCCTGGGAGCCGACCTGTGAGCAGCCCCGCCACCGACCTGCCCGGCCTGGACCTGCACCGCCTCGCCGCCCACCTCGGCACCCCGCCGCTGACCGGCGAACTGATCCCCGGCGGCCGGTCCAACCTCACCTACCGCGTCACCGACGGCGCGCGCCGCTGGGTGCTGCGCCGCCCGCCGCTGGGCCACGTCCTGGCCACCGCCCACGACATGGCCCGCGAACACCGCGTCATCGCCGCGCTGGCCGGCACCGACGTCCCCGTGCCGGGGGTCGAGCACCTGTGCGAGGACCCCGACGTGCTCGGCGCGCCGTTCTACCTCATGCAGGAGATGCCCGGCACCGCCCTGCGCCACCGCGACCAGTGCCCGTGGCTGACCCCCGACGCGGCCCGCGCCCTGTCCCACCGGCTGGTCGACGTGCTGGCCGACCTGCACGCCGTGGACCCCGCCGCGGTCGGTCTGGCCGACTTCGGCCGCCCCGAAGGGTTCCTGCGCCGCCAGGTCACCCGCTGGGGCAAGCAGCTCGACGCCTCCCGCAGCCGCGAGCTGCCCGGCATCGACGAGCTGCGCGCCCGGCTGGCCGACACCGTCCCCGACTCGCCGCGCGCCACGATCGTGCACGGCGACTACCGCCTGGACAACGTCCTGGTCACCGCCGACCCCGTGGACGTCAGCGCCGTCCTGGACTGGGAGATGGCCACCCTCGGCGACCCGCTGGCCGACCTGGGCCTGCTGCGCGTCTACTGGACCGGCGTCGGCCTGGACGACGACCCCGTCACCGGCACCGTGCTGGGCCTGCCCGGCTTCGCCACCGCCGACGAGCTGACCGAGCGCTACGCCGCCCGCAGCGGCGCGGACGTGTCCGGACTGGGCTGGTACACCGCGTTCGCCTACTTCAAGCTCGCCGTGATCCTCGAAGGCATCCACTTCCGCTTCACCACCGGCAAGACGGTCGGGGCGGGATTCGACCAGATCGGGAACCTCACCCTGCCGCTGGTCCGGCAGGGGCTCGCCGCCACCGGAGGAGTGCGCTGATGGACTTCGCCTACGACGCCAAGACCGAAGAGCTGCGGCAGAAGCTGCTGCGGTTCATGGACGAGCACGTCCACCCGGCCGAGGAGGTCGCCCACCGCCAACTCGCCGAAGCGGCCGACCCGTGGGCCCGCCCGCCGGTGATCGAGGACCTCAAGGCCGAAGCGCGCCGCCAGGGCCTGTGGAACCTGTTCCTGCCCGACGCCGAGCACGGCGCGGGCCTGACCAACCTGCAGTACGCGCCGCTGGCCGAGATCACCGGCCGCAGCCCGCACCTGGCCCCGGAGGCGCTCAACTGCGCCGCGCCCGACACCGGGAACATGGAGGTGCTGGCCATGTTCGGCACCGAGCAGCAGAAGAAGCAGTGGCTGCGGCCCCTGCTCGACGGCGAGATCCGCTCCGCGTTCTGCATGACCGAACCCGACGTCGCCTCCTCCGACGCCACCAACATCGCCACCCGCATCGAACGCGACGGCGACCACTACGTCGTCAACGGCACCAAGTGGTGGTCCTCGGGCGCGATGGCCCCCAACTGCGCCATCTTCATCGTGATGGGCAAGACCGATCCCGACGCCGAACGCCACCGCCAACAAGCGATGATCCTGGTGCCGCGCGACACGCCGGGCGTGCACGTCAAGCGCGGCATGCACGTCTTCGGCTACACCGACGCCTCCCACGGCGGCCACGCCGAGATCGTGTTCGACAACGTCCGCGTCCCGGCCGAGAACCTCATCGCCGGCGAGGGCGAGGGCTTCGCCATCGCCCAGGCCCGCCTCGGCCCCGGCCGCATCCACCACTGCATGCGCCTGATCGGCATCGCCGAACGAGCCCTGGAACTCATGTGCCGCCGCGCGGTCTCCCGGGTCGCGTTCGGGCAGCCCATCGCCCGGCAGGGCGTGGTCCAGGAGTGGATCGCCGAAGCGAGGGTCCGCATCGAACAGGCCCGCCTGCTCGTGCTCAAGACGGCGTGGCTGATGGACACCGTCGGCAACAAGGGCGCGCACACCGAGATCCAGGCCATCAAGATCGCCACCCCGCTGATGGCCGAATGGGTGGTCGACAAGGCCATCCAAGCCCACGGCGCGGGCGGCGTCTCCCAGGACTTCCCCCTGGCCGACCTGTGGGCCCAGGCCCGAACCCTGCGCCTGGCCGACGGCCCCGACGAGGTCCACCGCATGTCCCTGGCCAAGCGGGAGCTGAAGAAGTACCTGTAAGCCACCCCTTTGGTGTGCCCGGCATGCTCTCTACCGGGCACACCAAAGGGCTGCCGCTCCACCGACCATCGAGAAGTACCTAACGCCGACCGCAACTCCCTTGGTGGTTCGTCTTCCCATCAACCACTGCCGGCCGACGGCGGTCACGGCCGTCGCCAAGCCCGCGGTAGCACTGAACGCCGGGCCAAGGGGGACAGCATCAGCATCCCCGCAGCGCCGATCGCCGCAGGCACCGACGAAGCCCGCACACGGCCTGCCGGTGGAGAGACCCTGCTCCAGCTGGTCCACCGCCGACCGCAGCTCGGTGCGAAACGCCGCGAACGCGTCGTCCTGTCTGGTGGCAATCGCATTGGCGATGCTGAGCGACTTCGTCGACAGGTTCGGCACATTCCCCACCTCGAACCGGGCGAGATGTCGCGTTTCCCATCATCCGAGCGGCAGCACCAAGGTTCGGCGCGGCGAGCCGGCTGTCCAGCAACTGCTCGGCCAAGCGCAGCTCAACGGCACCGCGAACGCAAGATCGCTGCTCGGCTCCTGCGCGCAGACGGCGAACTGCCAGGAAATCTCGATCACCGCTGCGGTCAGTCGACGCACCGCTTCGGCGGACGTCGCGACGTCGGGCAGCGCTGCCACCGGTAGGCGGCGCTGTCACCGGTAGGCGGCGCTGTCACCGGTAGGCGGCGCTGTCACCGGTAGGCGGCGCTGTCACACCCCGTCACCCGGTGGTGCGGGCGGTGCGGGGAGCCCTAGGTTGGCGGTATGCGGAGGATCTTGGTGTCGGCCGACATGGAGGGTGCCACCGGCGTCACGTGGACCGACGACGTCCTGCCCGGCACCGAGCCGTGGCAGCGGTTCCGGCGGGTGTTCACAGGAGACGTCAACGCCTGCGTCGAAGGCCTGTTCGCGGGCGGCGCGGACGACGTGCTGGTCAACGAAGCGCACAACGACCAGCGCAACCTCCTGCTGGAGGACCTCGACCCCCGCGCCCGCATGCTCACCGGCCGCCACAAACCCCTGTCGATGATGCAGGGCATCGACTCCGGCGTCGACGGCGTGGTCTTCCTCGGCTACCACGCCGGCGCGGGCGAGGAGGGCGTGCTGGCCCACACCTACCTGGAGAACCAGGTCACCGGCGTGTGGCTCGACGGCGTCCCCGCGAGCGAAGGCCTCCTCAACGCCGCCCTGGCCGCCGAGCACGGCGTCCCGGTCATCATGGTCACCGGCGACGACCGCACCTGCGCCGACGCCGCCACCTGGGCCCCGGACGCCCGGCTCGTCCCCGTCAAGGAGTGCGTCAGCCGCTACGCCGCCATCTGCCTGCCGCCGGCCGTCACCCACCCGCTGATCACCACCGCGGCCCGCGAAGCCACCGCCCGCGCCACCCGCCACGAACCCCGCACCGGCCCGCACCGCGTCGAGGTCGAGTTCGACGCCACCCACCTGGCCGCGGCCGCCGCCGTCGTCCCCACCGTCGAGCTGCTCTCCCCGCGCCGGGTCGGCTTCGACGCCGCCTCCATGACCCTCGCGATGCAGGCCTTCAAGGTCGTCACCGCCATCGCCGCCGGCGCCGTCGAAGGCGTCTACGGCTGACGCCGGCGGGCCAACCGGGCCATCTTCAACGCCAGGTGCAGCTCCAACCGCGCCCGACCGTCCGCCGGGTCACGCCCGGTCAACTCCGCGATGCGCCCCAACCGGTAGTACAGCGACGTCCGGTGCAGGTGCAGCGCCGCCGCCGTCGCCCGCGCGTCGCACCCCGAGTCCAGGTAGGCCTCCAACGTGGCCAGCAACGTCGGCGACAACCCCGCCAACACCTCCCGCGCCGACCCGCCCAACAACAACCGGTACGCGCCCAGCTCCGACCACCGCACCACCCGCGGCAACCCCGGGTCCAGCGCCGAGAGCTCCGCCGCCGCCAACGCCTGCTGGTAGGCCGCCCCGGCCCGCTCCGGCGGGTGCGGCTCGCTCACCCCCACGTGCCCCGGCAGCGCGGGCAGCGGCGCGCCCGGCTCCACCGTCCGCACCACCCGCGGCTCCCAGCCCACCACCACCCGCACCGGCGGGGAATCCCCGCGCACCCGCACCGCCGCCGCCAACGCGGGCAGGTGCGCGGCCACCACCCCTTCGTCCACCTCCGCCCCCAACACCCACAGGAACCCCACCAGCGCCCCGCCGCGCCGCAACGGGAACCCCACCCGCTCGGTGAACCCCAGCTCCGCGTTCGCCGGCACCCGCACCGGCCCGGTCGCCTCGGCCACCCCGTGCCGGTCCTGCCACGCCGCGACCTCCGGCGGCACCCGCCGCGACAGGATCGCCCGCACCCGCGCCGGGTCCACCTCGTCGGTCTGCGCGCTGTGCCCGACCACCCGGCCGGACACGTCGTCCACCGACACCCCGCGCCCCAGCGCCCGCGACAGCTCGTCCAACAGTTCCTGCACTCGACAAATGTAGGAAAACTCCGCGACCCGCGGCGCACACCCGCCCGCCTAGCGTCGAGGACGTGACCACCAGCCGGATCGCCCCGTGGGCCTCGCCGCGCGCCCAGGCCCGACTCGCCGAGGTCGAGGCCGCCGTCTCCGCCGACCTGTCCCCGACGGGGGTGGCCGACACCGTCCGCAAGGCCCTCGACGCCCACGCCGCCCAGGTGGACGACGACGGCATCGTGCTCTACGCGGGCACCAACGTGCTCAGCCCCGCCGCCGCGTCCGCCACCCTGGCGACCCTGTCCAACCGGCCCAGCATGGGCTGGCCCGGCGAGAAGTACCAGGTCGGCCTCGACCACCTCGACACCCTGGAAGTGCTGGCCCCGCTGCTGGTCGCCGACCTCGTGGAAGGCGCGCACGCCGAGGTCCGGCTGCAAAGCGCGACCCTGGCGAACCTGGCCGTCTACACCGCCTTCGCCGAGCCCGGCGACACCATCGCCGTGCTGCCCGAAGCCGCCGGCGGGCACGCCAGCCACCACGCCCAGGGCGTCCCCGGGGTGCGCGGCCTGACCGTGGTGGACCTGCCCTACGACCCCGCCCGCCTGGACCTCGACCACGACCGCCTGCCGGGGTTCCTGCGCGAACACCGGCCGAGGATCGTCGTCATCGGCGCGAGCATGATGCTGTTCCCGCACGACGTCGCCGCCGTCCGCGCCGCCGCCGACGAGGTCGGCGCGATCCTGCTCTACGACGCCTCCCACATGGCCGGGCTCGTCGCCGGCAAGGTGTTCCAGCGCCCCCTGCACGAAGGCGCGCACGTCCTGACCTTCTCCACCTACAAGTCCTTCGGCGGCCCCTCCGGCGGCTGCGTCGTCACCCGCGACCCCGCCCTGGCCCAACGCGTCTCCACCGTCGCCTACCCCGGCATGCTCGCCAACTACGACGCCGGCCGCCTGGGCGCGCTCGCCGTCACCGCCGCCGAACTCGCCGTCCACGGCCCCGCCTACGCCCGCGCCTGCGTCCGCAACGCCCAGACCCTCGCGGCGGCGCTGGCCGACGAGGGGTTCACCGTGGTCGGCCGCGACGGCGAGCACACCCGCTCCCACCACCTCGCGATCGACGCCCACGACCTCGGCGGCGGCGAGGCCGCGGGCCTGCTGCTCGGCGAAGCCGGGATCTACCTGTCCGGAATCGGCCTGCCCTGGCAGCACCCCGACGAGGGGATGCGCGGCCTGCGCATCGGCACCCAGGAGATCACCCGCCGCGGCTTCACCCCCGCCGACCAGCCCGCGATCGCCGACCTCATGCGCCGCGCCCTGCTCGACCGCGAAACCCCTCGACGGGTCCGCGCCGACGCCGTCGCCCTGCGCCGCGAGATCAACGCCCGCCAGGCCGACACCCCCGCGGACTAGGGAGCACCGCCGGGCCGCACCGCCCGCGCGAACCGGTCCGCCAGCGCCCCCACCCGCTCCACCAGCTCCGGCGGACCGGTCACGTGGAAGTCCGCGTCCAGCATCCCCAGGTACACCGCCAGCAACCCCGGCGTGTCCGACCCGACGCTGAGCACGCACCGCCCTTCGTCCACCGCCTCCACCGCCGCCTCCGGGACCTTCGCCGCGACCTCCTGCGCCGGCGCGTGCACCAGCACGTCCGCCCGGAACTTCCACGTCGCCGTCACCAGCCCCCGCGACACGTACGCGGCCAGGTCGGGGGAGGGCAGCTCCCGCGGCGTGAACCGCGGCCCCGTCGGCACCCGCGGCGTCACCCGGTCGGCCCGGAAGGTCCGCCAGTCGCCGCGCTCCAGGTCCCACGCCACCAGGTACCAGCGGCCCCGCGCGTGCACCAGCCGGTACGGCTCGACCCGCCGCGACGACACCGCGCCGTCGTGGGAGGAGTAGTCGAACCGCAGCACCTCCCGCGCCCGGCACGCCGCCCCCAACGCCGTCAGCACCTCCGCCGCCACCGCCGGACCCGACGACGCGGCCGGCACCGTCACCCCGACCAGCCCGTTCACCCGGTGCCGCAGCCGCGACGGCAACACCCGCTCCAGCTTGGCCAACGCCCGCGCCGAGGTCTCCTCGATCCCCGCCACCCCGCGCGCGGTGCGCAGCCCGATCGCCACCGCCACCGCCTCCTCGTCGTCGAGCAGCAACGGCGGCAGCGCCGCGCCCGCCCCCAACCGGTAGCCACCGGCCCGACCCGGTGTCGCGTGCACCGGGTAGCCCAGGCCGCGCAGCCGTTCCACGTCGTTGCGCACGGTCCGCGTGGTCACCGCCAACCGCTGCGCCAACTCCGGCCCCGACCAGTCCCGCGGGGTCTGCAACAACGACAGGAGCCGCAACAGCCGCGCCGAGGTGTCCGTCATACGGCCAATATTGCCGGAAAACGCGGAACGATCCTTTCCGCAATGCCTCCTACCGTGGTCACCATGACGATCACCGAGTTCCGCATCGAGATCCCGCAGACCGACCTGGACGACCTGCGCGACCGCCTCACCCGCACCCGCTGGCCCGTCCAGACCACCACCGGCTGGGAACGCGGCGTTCCCGTCGAGTGGCTGCGCGGGATCACCGACCACTGGGCGCACGAGTACGACTGGCGCGCCCGTGAAGCCGAACTCAACGCCTTCCCGCAGTTCACCACCGACGTCGACGGCCGCCGCGTGCACTTCCTGCACGTCCGCTCCGCCGACCCCGACGCCCCCGCGCTGCTGCTGGTCCACGGCTGGCCCGGCTCGCCGGTCGACTTCACCCGCCTGATCCCGCTGCTGCCCGACTTCCACCTGGTCGTGCCGTCCCTGCCCGGCTTCGGGTTCTCCGACCCCGGCGGCGGCGTCGCCCAGGCCGCGCACGCCCTCGGCGTCGTCATGGAACGCCTCGGCTACGACCGCTACTTCGCGCAGGCCGGCGACGCGGGCGCGGGCGTCATCGGCGCGCTGAGCAACCTGCACCCCGACCGGGTGACCGCCCTGCACGTCAACGGCCCCAGCCCCATGCCGTTCGGCCCGCCGCTGGACCCCGAGCGGTTCACCGGCCGCGACCGCGAGCGCGCCGAGCGGTTCAACGAGCTGCGCCGGACCGGCCTGGGCTACCTCCAGATCCAGACCACCCGCCCGCACACCCTCGGCTACGGCCTGCACGACTCGCCGGTCGCCCAACTGGCGTGGATCGCCGAGAAGTACGCCGAGTGGACCGACCCCGCCCACCCGCTGCCCGACGCCGCGATCGACCGCGACCTGCTGCTGACCAGCGCCAGCGTCCACTGGTTCACCGGCACCGGCGCGACCTCCGCCCAGTTCCTCCACGAGAGCATGAACTCCGCCGACCCGTGGGCCACCCCCGCCGCGCCCACCGGGTTCGCCGTCTTCGCGGGCGACCTCGGCATCCGCGGCCTCTACGACCCCGAGGGCGTGCTGCCGCACTGGACCGAGTACGACCGCGGCGGGCACTTCCCGGCCATGGAGACTCCGGAGCTGTTGGCGGAGGATGTGCGACTGTGGCTCGGGAACTTCAAGTGATCACGCGACGCGGTCTCAACCGCACCCTCCTGCACCGGCAGTCCCTGCTGGAGCGCTCCGACCAGTCCGTCACCGCCATGGTGGAACGGCTGGTCGGGCTGCAGGCCCAGGAACCCTTCTCCGCCTACTACGGCCTGTGGTCCCGGCTGCGCGACTTCGCGCCCGACGACCTCGGCGACCTGCTCACCGACCGGACCGTCGTGCGCGCCCCGCTGCACCGCGCCACGATCCACCTGGTCACCGCCGCCGACCACGCCCGGATCGAACCGCTGCTGCGCGACATGCTGCGCCGCCGGTTCACCTCCTCGCCGTTCAAAGCGGTCCTGCCCGGCCTGGACCTGGAGGAGTTCACCGCCACCGCGCGCGGCCTGCTCGTCGAGCAGCCCCGCACCCGCGCCGACCTCGGCCGCGCCCTCGCCGAGCGGTGGCCCGACCGGGACCCGGACTCCCTGGGCGCCGCCGCGTCCTACCTGCTGGCCGTCGTCCAGATCCCGCCCCGCGGGGTGTGGGGGCGTTCGGGGCGGGCGACGTGGGCGGCGGCCGAGGACTGGCTGGGCGCCCTGGGGTCCGAGGGCGACCTGGAGGAGTTCCTGCGCCGCTACCTGGCCGCGTTCGGCCCGGCCACGGTCAAGGACATGACCCTGTGGTCCGGGCTGACCCGCCTCAAGGACGTCGTGCGCGGCATGGACCTCGCGGTCGTGCACGACGACCAGGGCCGCGAGCTGCTCGACCTGCCCGGCGCGCCGCTGATCGACCCCGACACGCCCGCGCCCGTCCGGTTCCTGCCCGAGTTCGACAACCTCCTGATCGGCCACGACGACCGCACCCGCGTGATCTCCGACGAGGACTACCGGCGGGGGATCGTCATCGGCGGCAAGCCGACCCTGCTGGTCGACGGGTTCGTGCACGGCGTCTGGAGCCTCAAGGACGGCCTGGACGTGCGGATCTTCCGGCCGGTGACCGACGCGCAGCGCGAGGACGTGCTGGAGGAGGGCACGCGGCTGCTCAAGTTCGCCGGCGGCTCGGGGGACGTGCGGATCAGCCCCGCCTGACCACGTTTGGACGATCGTCCAGTACGATCGTCCAAACAACGTCGTGGAGGTGGGGATGACCGTCCGGGACCGGCTGCTCGCGGCAGCCGCCGAGCTCATCGCGGAGAAGGGCTGGGGCGCGGTCAGCACGCGGGTGCTGGCCGACCGGGCCGGCGTGGGGTCGGGGGTGGTGCACTACCACTTCGACTCCACGCGAGCCGTGCTCGTGCAGGCCTCGGTCGGGGCGCTGCGCGCGGCCCTGTCCGGGCTGCCCGCGCTGCTGGAGTCCGCCGCCGACCCCGAGGCGGCCCTGGACGCGCTGCTCGGCGCGCTGGACGAGGCCGGCGGGCGGGACCTGTTCATCGAGACCTTCCTGGCCGCCACCCGCGACGACGAGCTGCGCGCGGCCGTCGCCGACGTGCTGGCGGAGTTCCGGGCGACGCTGGCGGCGTGGCTGGCCGAGCGCGGCGTGCCGACACCGGCGGAGACCGCGGCCGTGCTCGCGGCGGCCGTGGACGGCGTCCTGCTGCACCGCGCGCTGGACCCGGAGCTGTCCCGCGCGGTCGTCGTGCCGGTGCTGGGGAGGGTGCTGCGGTGAAGGTCGTCGTCAGCGGGGCCGGGATCGCCGGCCTCACCCTCGCCCGCCGCCTCGGCGCGGCCGGGCACACCGTCGTCGTCGCCGAACGCGCGCCCGGCCCGCGCCCCGAGGGCTACATGATCGACTTCTTCGGCCCCGGCTACGACGTCGCCGACCACCTGGGCCTGCTGCCGCGCGTGCACGAACTGGGCTACCGGTTCATCGAGGCCGGCTACCACGACGAGACCGGCCGCCGCCGCGCTGGCCTGAACTTCGAACGCTTCGCCCAGACCCTCGACGGCCGCATGACCAGCATCATGCGCCCCGACGTCGAACGCATCCTGCGCGAAGACCTGCCACCGTCGGTGCGGCTGCGCTACGACGCCGCCGTGCGGGCGGTGGACAACCGCGCCGACGGCGTGTCGGTGGCGTTGGCCGACGGCAGCACGGTCGAGGCGGACCTGCTGGTCGGCGCCGACGGCATCCACTCGACCGTGCGGGGACTGGTGTTCGGCGAGGGACACGTCCGCCACCTCGGCTTCCACACCGCGGCGTTCACCTTCACCGACCCGCAGGTGCACGCGCTGGTCGAGGGCCGGTTCTGCCTGACCGACACCGTCGGCCGCCAGGTCGGCTGCTACGGCCTGCGCGACGGCCGGGTGGCGGCGTTCACCGTGCACCGCACCGACGACCCGACCCTGCCCGACGACCCGCAGGCCGCCGTCCGCGAGGCCTATGCCGGGATGGGCTGGATCGTGCCCCGGGTCCTGTCCCACTGCCCGCCGCGGCTCTACTACGACCAGGTCGCCCAAGTGGTCCTGCCGCGGTGGCACAAGGATCGGGTGGTGTTGGTGGGCGACGCCTGCGGGGCGGTCTCCCTGCTGGCCGGCCAAGGCGCTTCGCTGGGCATGGGCGGCGCGTTCGTCCTGGCCGACCACCTGGACGACCTTTCGGCCTACGAACGCCTGTGGCGTCCGGTGGTGGAGGACAAACAACAGGTCGCCCGCAACGGCGCACGCTGGTTCCTGCCGTCCACCACCACGAGACTGCGCGTCCGCCGCGTCGCGATGCGCCTGGCCAGACTCCCGTGGATCGACCGCCGCATAGCCGTCAGCCTGGTGGGCAAACCCACCGCCCTGATCTCCTGACTACTCCGGCCCACCGCCCTGCTCAACCCGGCGGCGAAGCGCGGCCAGCTCGGCTGAGGCCCGATCCCACTGGGCCTCAGCCCGCTCGGCCCGGGCGAGGGTCTGCGCGCGAGCCTCCTCCAACGCCGCGACCCGCTCGGCGGTAACCCGCTCGACCTGCTCCACCCGCTCCCGCGACACCTGCCGCTCCGCCACCAACTCGGCCCGAGCCCGCTCAGCCTCCCGCTCAGCCCGCCCCACCGCGGCCACCGCCCGCTCCACACTCTCGGCCGCCTCGACCCGCGCCTTCTCACCAGCGGCTTCAGCCTCGCCGCGCACCCGCTCCACCAGCGCCTCCGCCTCGGCCCGCGCCCGTTCCACCGCCGCCTCGGCCTCGGCGCGCACCCTGGCCTCCGTCGCCTCGGCCTCGGCGCGCACGCGCTCCACCTCGGCCCGCGCTTGCGCCCGAGCCCGTTCCACCTCGGCGTGTGCCTCCGCCTGGGCGCGCTCCACATCCAGCCGCGCGAGTTCACGGACCTGCTCGACCTCCTTCACCGCCTGCCGCCGCGCCTGCTCGGCCGCCCGCACCGCGTCGGCTTGCGCCCGCTCGACCCGGGCCTCGGCGTCGCGCCGGATCTCCTCGACCACCGCGGCGGCCTCGGTCCGGGCGGCGGCGATGGCGGCTTCCGCCTCCTGCACCGCGGTGGTGGCCTCCGCTCGGGCGGCGTCGCGTTGTTCGAAGGCCAGGGCCGCGTTCCGTTCCGCCTGTTCGGCGGCGCGGACGGCGTCCTCGGTGGTTTCCTCGGCCGCGCGGCGGGCCTGTTCGGCGTCCCGGCGGCGGCGTTCGGCTTTCGCGGCGGCACCTTCGGCCTCGGCGACCTTCCGCGCGGCTTCCGCCTCGGCCGCCTGCACCTGCGCTTCGGCGACCGCCGGGTCGGCGATGGCCGACAACTCGGTGACGGCCGATCCCAGCGTCGCCGACATCTGCTCGGCCAACACCCGGAACCGCTCCAGCAACTCTTCAGCCCTGATCTTGCCCGCGGTCACCCCCTGCGGGCTTTTCGTCACGGTGACGGTTGCATCGCCACCGGACTCCTCCTGCTGAGCCAACCGCTGCCGCTCCCGCCACGCCCGCCACCGCGTGTGCTCCGGCAGATCGCAGTACTCCGAGGGCCGCCCAGGCCCACCACCCCGCAACACCGGCCGCGTGCATCCGGGGTAGTTGCAGGTCGCGGCAGGGCTTTCCGTCGTCGTCACGGCAATATCGTAGCGCTATTTCGTTATTTCAAACGTTACGACACGCTACGCAACGATAAGCGGGTGTGAGAGGATGACTTCCGATAAGTGAACCTTATCGGAAGCTAGCGGGAGGGCGGCGGGCGTTGCGCTGGTAGGCCGTGAGCGAACTGCGCGAAGTGACTGCTCAGCCTGAACCCGGAGTGGGGGGAGAACACTCGACGGGGCGGCCTTCTCGGGGGAACTCGATGGAGCCCAGGCCGGGCGGAGCGTCGATGGTGCCGCGGCTGAAGCCGATGCGGCCCTTGTCCGGCTCGCAGAACTCCAGGCCGCCCTGCCCGCCGACGCCGGGGCGTTCGAGGACCTTGGCCGCGGCTCGCAGCTTGACCCCGGAGGGGTCCTCCCGACGCCAGCCCTCCACGATGCCGGAGGGAGTGAGCGTGGACCCGTAGGACCGGCGCCATTCGGGGATGAACGGGATCAGGGCGTTGTAGTCCCCCGCGCACGCCGCCGCGTGGACTCCCGCGACCGAGCGGGCGCGGTCGGGGTCGAGCGGGGTGCCGTTGGATGAGGTGAGGGCCGGTTGGCCGCACTCCGGCTGGCCGGTCCCGGCTGCCGGGTCCTCGTCGTCGTCCAGGAGGAGGACCACGGCCAGGGTGACGAGCATCGCGACCGCCACGACGGCGAGCGCGAGGTTCAGCCGGCGATGGCGCTGGGACCTCATGCGCGCCGCCTACTCCGCCCGCGCCGCCTCATCCCCGCCGCCGCAACCGCGGGCGCTGCCTCGTCCCGGCCGCCCCTTCCGCCTGTGCGCCTCGTCCGCCGCGCCGCCTCATTCGCACTGCAGCTCCGTCAGAATGCTGCACCGGGTCGCCTTCGCGCCGCTGACGACCCGGAACGAGCCGCCGTCGTCCGGCACGGTCAGCCTGCCGGTCCGACCACCCGCCGACCAGTCGAAGTGCACGATCCAGGTGCAGTCGCACGACTTGGTCGCGGCGTCGGGCAGGAACGTCTCGGCGTCGGTGCTGGTGATCTCGTACGGGAACGCGATCGGATCGACACGCCGGCCCTTGCTCTCGGCTTCCTGCACCGCGTTGGCGTCCACCGGCCGGCCGACGGCCCGGGGCGTCGAGTCGTCCAGGTCCACGTCGACGTACCGGTAGTACTCGGGACCGCCGCACCGCGCGTCGACAACGGTCCCCGGCGGCGGTGGGTTCCGGCTGAGCACCTCGACCTCGATGCCGGTGATCATCACGCTGAGGTCGGCGTGCCGGCCCTGCAAGGTCACCATCACCGAACCCCGGTCGGCGAACGCGCCGCCGGCGAGAGGAGCCGGGTCGGTCCACGACCGGGGCTTGCCCTTCGCGAACAACCCGCGGATCTCGTCGGCCGGCTCAGGGACGAACCAGTCCGACTCGCACGGGCTCGTGACCGGCTTGACCGCCGCGACCAGCGGAACCGGGTCGTCGCCGCTCGCCCGCTCCGGCGGCGCTTTGTCCACCGCCTTGACCAGCAGCACCGCCAACAAGACCACCACGCCGGCCAGGAGCGCCGTGCCGACCCACCCGCCCCGCACGTGGTAGGAGTTCCGCGTCGACCGGTCGGTGTTCTGCGTGACGCCGCCGGTGATGGTCCCCGCCTGCACGGCCGCGGACGGCGATCCGCTCAGCGTGTTGCGCGTTGCCGAGGAACGCTCGACTTCGTCGTCCGGATCGACCCCGCCGGTGCTGCCGCGCGGCGTCGACGGGTCCACCTTGGCAACGTATCAGCCCCGGTGCGTCGGGCCGGGGGAATCCGAAATTCGCTGTCAACGCCGACCCCGTCACGGCTAGCGTGCCGCCGCGTGCCTGCGAACACCACGACCCTCACCTGGCGGCCACTGTCGCGTGACGACGCCAAGGCGTCGGCCGACCTGCTCAACGCGATCGAGGCGGTGGACCGGATCGGTGAGAACTACACCGAGGCCGACACCCTCACCGAACTCGTCGACCCCTACGCGGACCTGGAGCGCGGCAGCCTCGCCGCCTTCGACGGGGACGTGATGGTCGGCTACATGAAGGTCCGCTTCAAGCCGTCCGCCGACGAGGTCCACCGCGTCTTCCTCGACGGAGGCGTGCACCCCGACCACCGCCGCCGGGGTGTGGGCACCAGGCTCGTCCGGGCCGGGGTCGAGGCCGCCAAGGTGCTGCACGACCTGCACCACCCGGGCCGGAAGCTGGCCATCGACGTCCACAAGGCCGAGCACATCGCGGGCCTGGCCGAACTGGTCCGCGCCCACGGCTTCTCCCCCGCCCGCTACTTCCAGCACATGAAGCACCCGCTCGGTGGCGACAGCACGGCCGTGCGACCGCCCGACGGGCTGGACCTCGAAGCCTGGACGCCCGACAACGACGACGACTTCCGCCACGTCCGCAACGAGGCCTACCGCGACTTCTGGGGCGCGTCCCCCATGCCCGCGGACCACTGGCGGAACAAGATCACCAACCAGACGTTCCGCCCCGAGCTGAGCTTCCTGCTCCGCGACGCCGCCACCGGGGCACCGGTGGCGCTGCTCGTGACCATGTACTGGGAGGCCGACACCGCCGCCACCGGCATCCGCGACGCCCACTTCATGGTCATCGGCACCGTGCGCGGCCACCGCCGGCGCGGCGCGGCCACCGCCCTGATCACCCACGCCCTGGCCACCGCCGCCGCGCACGGCTACGACCGCGCGAGTCTCAGCGTGGACTCGGCCGGCCCGACCGGGGCGTCCGGGCTCTTCGAACGGACCGGCTTCACCCCGACGATGCGCTACGTGCGCTGGGCGCTCGAAGTGGACTGACGGCCGCAGGCGTGGCAGCCGCGAGTCAGGCCGGTGTGAGCAGGCAGAACTCGTTGCCCTCCGGGTCGGCCAGGACCGTCCACGGGATGTCGGACTGGTCGATGTCGGGGTCGCGGGCGCCCAGCGCGCGCAGCCGGGCCGCCTCCGCCTCCATGTCGGCCCCGGGATAGGGGCGCACGTCGAGGTGGACGCGGTTCCAGCCGGTCTTGGTGTCGGGGTTGCGGCGGAACACCAGGTACGGGCCGACGTCCCGGGCCGAGCGCAGGGTCGCGTGGTCGTCGGTGACCTCGTGCAGCGTCCAGTCCATCGCCGCGTCCCAGAACCGGGCGATCGCCGCCGGGTCGGCGCTGTCGACCACCACGGCGGCGATCGGCCCGGTGTCGCGGTGCTCCGGGCGGGGGTCCAGGACGCAGAACTCGTTGCCCTCCGGGTCGGCCATGACCGTCCACGGCACGTCGCCCTGCCCCACGTCGGCGAGCGTCGCGCCCAGGTCCCGCAGGCGGGCGACCAGCTCGGCCTGGTGGGCGGTCGAGGTGGTCGCCAGGTCCAGGTGCACCCGGTTCTTGACGGTCTTCGGTTCCGGGTGGGCGATGATGTCGATGCAGACCGCCGTCGGGTCGGGGTAGCTGAAGCCCACGGGTTCGAGGTTGGTCACGCCGGGGCCTTCGCTGTCCACGCCCCAGCCCAGCGCTCGCGCCCAGAACCGGCCGAGCGCGGCGTCGTCGTGGGCCTTCATGTTGATCTGCACGAGTCGGGTCGCCACGCGCAAGATCCTAAAAGGCCTCCCGGCACACCTCGGTGACGGTGGTGCGCAGCCAGTGGTGGGCCGGGTCGGCGTCGAGGCGGGTGTGCCAGAGCAGCGAGACCGTCACCTGCGGGGCCGGGAACGGCAGCGGGAAGGTGTGCAGGTGCTCGCGCAGCGGCGCGGTGTGGCGGGAGGGCACGCTCGCCACCAGGTCCGATGCCCTGGCCAGCGCCAGCGCCGCGCCGAAGCCGTCCACCACGGTCACCACGTCCCGGTGGTGGCCGGTCGGGTGCAGCGCCTCGTCCACCAGGCCCTCGGTCGAACCCCGGCGGGAGACGTTGACGTGGCGGGCGCGGGCGTAGCGCTCGACGGTGACCGGGCCGCCGGCCAGCGGGTGTTCCGGGCGCACCACGCCCACGAACGTGTCGGAGAACAGCGGCGTGTCGAGGATGTCCGGCGGTAGCGGGTCCTCGATCACCGCCGTGTCCAGGTCGATCGAGTCGCGCAGCGGCGCGGGGTCCTTGCCGGCCTTGCGCAGGAACCGCAGCCGCACGCCGGGTGCCGCCGCGCCGACCCGGGCCACCAGCCGCGGGCCGAACGCCTCCACGAACCCGTCGCTGCCGCGGAGGGTGAACGTGCGCGACAGGGTCGCCAGGTCCAGGCGGTGCGCGGGGCTGAGCACCGATTCCGCCTCCCGCACCAGCGCCCGGACGCGGTCGCGCAGCTCCAGCGCCCGGGGCGTCGGGACCAGGCCCCGCCCGGCCTTGACCAGCAACGGGTCGCCGGTCGCGCGGCGCAGCCGGGCCAGGGCGCGGCTCATCGCGGACGGGCTGAGCGCCAGCCGGCGCCCGGCCCCGGTCACGCTGCCCTCCTCCAACAGGACGTCGAGGGTGATCAACAGGTTCAGGTCGGGGCGCGCCACGAGTCGCGACGATACCTGGCGTCGCGTGCACAGGTGCGTTGCCATCTTTGCGTCTTCCGGCATGTCCGGGCCGGACCTACGTTCCGGAGCATGAGATCAACCGCCGCCGCGCTCACCGCGCTCTCGCTGTCGATGTTGTTGCCGTCGCTGGGGATCAGCATCGCCAACGTCGCCCTGCCCACCCTGTCCACCGCCTTCGACGCGTCCTTCCCGGCCGTGCAGTGGGTGGTGGTCGCCTACCTGTTGACGACCACCGTGCTGGTGGTGGCGCTGGGCCGGCTCGGTGACGTGTTCGGGCGGCGGCGGATGCTCGTCGGCGGCGTCGGGGTGTTCACCGCGGCCACGCTGGTGTGCGGGCTCGCGCCGAGCCTGCCGCTGCTGATCGCCGGTCGCGCGCTCCAGGGCGTCGGGGCGGCGTGCATGATGGCGCTGACGGTCGCGTTCGTCGGCGACACCGTGCCCCGGGGCCGCACCGGCAGCGCGATGGGGCTGCTGGGGACGATGTCGGCGATCGGCACCGCGACCGGTCCGGCGTTGGGCGGCCTGCTGATCGCGGTGTCCGGGTGGCGGGCGATCTTCCTGGCCGTCGTGCCGCTCGGGGTCGTCGCGCTGGTGCTGGCGCTGAGGGTGCTGCCGGCCGCGCCGCCGCGGCCGGCCGAGCGTTCCGGCGCGGTGCTGCGGGAGGTGGTGCGCGACCGGGCGCTGGTCGCCGGGTTGACCGCGAGCGCGCTGGTGTCGGCGGTCATGATGACCACCCTGGTGGTGGGGCCGTTTCACCTGTCCGGGGTGCTGGGTCTGGCGCCGGCGCTGGTCGGGCTGGTGATGTCGGCGGGCCCGGCGGTGTCCGCGCTGACCGGGGTGCCGGCGGGGCGGGCGACCGACCGGTTCGGCAGCCGCACGATGGTCGTGGCCGGGTTGGGCGGGATCATCGGCGGCGCGCTGGTGCTGGCGTTCACGCCGCCGTCGTTCGGGGTCGCCGGGTACGTGCTGCCGCTGGTCGTGGTGACCGCCTCCTACGCGGTGTTCCAGGCGGCCAACAACACCGGCGTGATGAAGGACGTGCCCGCGCGCGACCGCGGCCTGGTGTCGGGGATGGTGACGCTGTCGCGCAACGTCGGGCTGATGGGCGGCGCGTCGGTGATGGGCGCGGTGTTCGCCTTCGCGGCCGGGACCGGGGACGTGACGTCGGCGGCGGCGCGGGAGGTGGCGCGCGGGACGCGGTGGACGTTCGTCGTGGCGGCGGCCCTGGTCGCGGTCGGCCTGGCGGTCGTGCTGAGGGCCTCGGTCAGGGCGAGCGCAGCACCCGACGTCAGCGAGCCAACGCGCGCCGGGTCGTGACGGTGTGCGGGTGCTCGCTGCCCAACACCCGCGACCGGTCGGCGAGCAGCTGCTCCAACGCGGCCACGGCGGCGGTCGGGTCGCCCGCGTCGCCGCGCCAGTAGGCGATGTTGTGGCGGGTGGTGAAGGTGTGCGGGTGGTCGGCGCCCAGCACGCGCAGGCGGTCGTCGAGCAGTTCCTCCAGCGCGGCCACCGCGCCGACGTGGTCCCCGGCCCGGCCGCGCCAGTAGGCGATGTTGCCGCGGGTGGTCAGCGTCTCCGGGTGGTCCGCGCCGAGCACCCGCGACCGGTCGGCCAGCAGGTCCCGCAGCGCGGCGACCGCCGCCGCCGGGTCACCGGCCTCCCCGCGCCAGTAGGCCAGTTCGTGCCGCGAGGTCAGGGTGAGCGGGTGGTCGGGGCCCAGGAGCCGCTGCCGCACGGCCAGCAGTTCGGCGAACTCGGCGACGGCCTGCGCCGGGCCGCCGGCCGCGCCCCGGCGCCGCGCGATGTTGTGCCGGGTCCGCAGGGTGCTCGGGTGCTCGCGGCCCAGCACGCGGCACTGGTCGGCCAGCACGTCCTCCAGGCCGCGCAGCGCGCCGCAGGTGTCGCCGGCCTCCCCCTGCCAGTAGGCGGTGTGGTAGCGGACGGCCAGCGCGTCGGGGTGGTCGGGGCCCAGGTGGTCGGCGATGGCGGGGCGCAGGGCGCGGTAGTAGTGGTGCGCGGCGGTGACCTGGCCGCTGTCGCCGAGGCTGTTGCCGTTGCGGAACACCAGGTGGTGGCACTCCCCCGGCCACAGCGCCGGTCCGGCCAGGTCGATCAGGGTCGTCGCGTTGGCGCGCAGCGTCTTGGCCGAGGTGGCGTCGTGCTCGATCGCGGGCCACGCGTGCAGCAGGGCTTCGGCGACCACGGGGGCCAGCGCGTCGCCGAGCCCGGCGGGTTGCTCGTCGCGCACCGCCCGCTGGACCAGGGCGTGCACGGCGACGCGGGCGCGGCCGGGGTCGAAGGTGACCAGGCTGAGCCGGTGCAGGCAGGTCAACGCGTCGCGGGCGCGTTCGGCGTCGACCGGGCCGCCGCTGACCCGGCGCAGGTGGGCCAGCAGGGGCGGGGTGGTCAGGACGTCCAGCGGCACGCCGTGCGGGTCGAGCAGGGCCAGGGCGTCCAGCAGCGGCGCGGCCAGGCCCGCCGGTTCCAGGCGGTCGGCCAGTTCGACGGTCAGCGACCAGGTGGCGGCCACGGTGTCGCGGTGCCGGTCGGGCAGGGACGCCGGTTCGGGCAGCACGGAGGCCAGGGTGCGCCGCCGGTCGGTGAACCGGGCCAGGTACTGCGCGCAGGTCAGGTGGCGGTCGGCCAGGTACGCGGCGGCCTGGGCGAGCGCGAGCGGCAGGTGCCCCAGCGCGTCGGCCAGTTCGGCACGGCCCGGATCGGCGCGGCTGGGGCCGGCGGGTTCGGCTCGGCCGGCGGCGAGCTTGCGCCCGAGGTAGGCGATCGACTCCTCGGGGGTGGAACAGGCCGACGTCCCACACCCGGCAGTTCCCGCGCCGCAGGGCGGCGTCGCGGCGGCGGGTGGTGACGACGGTCTGGCCGGAGGGCGTCTCGGGCGGCCACAGGTCGTGCAGGTCGGCGGGGCGGTGGACGTCGTCGAGCACCACCAGCCAGCGGGCGGGGGTGGTCGCGAGCCAGTCGAGGAAGCGGCGCGCACGGGTCTCGTCGGAGCCGGTGTCGATCCCGGTCAGGTCGGCGCCCAGGCGCGCGTAGTCGGTGACGACCTCCTCGCGCGAGGCGGCCGTGGTCCACACCAGGAGGTCGAGGGTTCCCGCGTGCCACGCCCGTTCCGCGTGCTCGGCGGCCAGCTGCGTCTTGCCCACGCCGCCCTGGCCGGACAGCACGGCGGTGTGGATGCGCTCCGGTGGGCCGGCGGCCAGCGCCCGGCCCAGTTCCGCGCCGATCGCCCGGTGCTGGAACGCCTCCGCGCGGGGCGGCACGCAGGCCGTGCGGAAGGGCAGCGGGTGGTGCGTGGTCGAGTGGCCGCCCTGGACGACGTCCCCGTAGATCGCGCCGGCTTGCAGGACCGGGGCGCGGGGCGTGCCGCGGGCCGTGTTGGCGACGGCGTGCTCGTGGCCCGGCGGTGGCCGGCGCCGGCGACCCCACTCGCGCGGCGGGGTGGCCCGCCACCGGTCGGTCATGTCGGTGTGCGGGCGGGCGTCGCCGCGCGCGGTGCCGGGACCACGGGCTCCGCCTCCGGTTCGGTCGTGCCGGGGTCGGTTCCCGGGTCCGGCCAGCCCAGCACCGCGGCGACGACCTCCACCACCGTCCCGGAGACCTCGCGCTGCGGCTCGACCTGGCCCAGCGAGTCGTCGGCGCGGTAGGCCTCGGCGTCGTCCTCGGCGCGGACCAGGACCACGTCGGCCCCGCCGGCCCAGCCGTGGCGGTAGCGGACCTCGGCCAGCCCGTGGGCGTCCCCGATGCCCAGGCCCCGGAAACCCTTGTCGTGCAACGCCTTGAGCGCTTCGGCGGGATCGGTGTCCGACGGCATCGCGCAACCTCCTGCTCACCGGCAGGGCAGGCCGGTCAGCCGCCCGCCGTCCGAGGGCAGGGGCGGGTCTCCCGACCGGCGGTGACCGAGGGACGTGCCGCCTACCGCCCGCCGCGGGGTGCCGCGCGCGGGGCGGGAGCGACCCGCCGCTGACCTATCCAGGTCTTTGTGATTATCACAGGTGTGATAATCACATAGGCTTGGTCCGTTCAGGTGGAGTTGCCCGACCGCTGCTCCGCCCGGCGGAGACGAGGACGCATGTCGGTACCGATGAACCCGCGCCTGCTGCGCAGGCTGATAGCGCTCAAGATGGTCCACTTCCGCACCCGCGCCGGCCTGACCCAGGCGGACGCGGCCCGCATCCGCGGCTGCGCGCAGTCCCGCATCCACTACATCGAGAGCCGCCGGACCCTGCCCAACGAACAAGACCTGCGCCTGCTCCTGCCCGCCTACGACGTGGACCGGCCCACGATCGACAGCTTCCTCGACCTGTTGCCGGTCGCGCGACGGCGCAACTGGTACGACACCCTGCCGGAAGCCGCGATGGCGAGCTGGTTCGGCGACTTCGTCGCGTTCGAGGCGGCGGCGACCGAGATCGACGTGTTCCAGAGCCTGGTCGTCCCGGCGCTGCTGCAAACCGAGGACTACGCCCGCGAACTGGTGCGGACGTTGAAACCCGAGTTGTCCCCCGAAGAGGTGGACCTGCGGGTCGAGGTCCGCATGCGGCGGCAGGCCGCCGTCCTGGACGGCGGGCGCGGCGCCGGAGCCCGGGTCCGGGTGGTGTTGACCGAAGGGGTGCTGCGGACGGTGGTCGGAGGCTCCCGGGTGCACCGGGCCCAGCTGCGGCACCTCGTCGAGCAAGCGCGTCACCCGAGGCTGGAGTTGTCGGTCATCCCGGCAGACATCGGAGCTCATGCCGGCTTGGACGGATCCTTCACCATCCTGCGACTACCCATCGAGGACGATCCCGGGCTGGTCTACCTGGAGGACAAGCTCCGGGGTCACTACTACGAGGAACGGGAAGCGGTCGAGGAATACACCGGGGTGATGCGACGGCTGCGAGAGGTGGCCATAGGCTCGGCGATGATCAATGCCGTCGCCAAGGAGATCCTGTGACTCGGGACCGTGGGTCCGCCCTGCTCAGCAACGTGACGGGCCGCAAGAGCACGTACAGCCAAGACGCGGCGTGCGTCGAGGTGGCGGCGGCTGCGGACTGTCCCTGGGTCGAGATCCGCGACAGCAAGACGGCCGGTGCGCAGGACGTCCCGCGAGTCGTCGTGCCGCTTGCCCGGTTCCGTCAATTCGTCAACGGTCTCCGCTGAACCAAGCCTTCAGCCCTCCGATCTCTCGGAACGTGTTCTCGGGGATGCTGGGGTCATGAGCATCAGGACGGTGTCCTCCAAGGTCGTCTACGAGAACCGGTGGTTGGCGGTGCGGGAGGATCGCACCGAGTTGCCGGACGGGTCGCCCGGGCTGTACGCCGTGGTCGAGAAGCCGGATTTCGCGTTGGTGATCCCGTTCGAGGACGACGGGTTTCACCTGGTCGAGCAGTACCGGTACCCGATCGGGGTGCGGTCGTGGGAGTTCCCGTCCGGGTCGTTCCCCGACGGGGTCACCGGCACGCCCGAGCGGATGGCGGCGGCCGAGTTGGCCGAGGAGACCGGGATCCGGGCCGGGCGGTGGGAGAAGCTCGGGTTCGCCCACTGCGCCAACGGGTTCGCCACGATCGGCGTGCACGTCTTCCTGGCCACCGACCTCACCCGGGGCGAGACCGCGCGCGAAGTCACCGAGCAGGACATGACGCAGCGCTGGTTCCCGCGCGCCGAACTCGAACGCATGGTGCGCGACGGGCTCGTCACCGACGCCCCGACCCTCACCGCCTACCTCCTCCTCACCCTCCGGGAAAGATCGTTGCGGGACGCGAACGGGTGACGCTAAGGTCCCTCCCGTGACTGCCGGGTCGGCCATGGGCCACTACCGAGACGGGCACCCGGCTCAGGGTTGAGCACCGGGCGGGCCAGGGGTCCGCCGCACCTTCCGGGAAGTAGACGACCGTCCACTGGAGCACCGTCATCCCGGAGAGAAACCCTTCCATGCCACTTGATTTCAACCAGCAGGTCATCGACGAGTTCCGCGCCAACCGGGGCCGCGTCGGCGGCTTCCTCGAAGGCGCGCGCCTGGTCCTGCTCACCACCACGGGCGCGCGGTCCGGCCGCCCGCACACCGTGCCGCTGGCCTACCTGCCCGACGGCGACCGCATCCTGGTCATCGGGTCGGCGGCCGGCGCGGACCGGCACCCCGCCTGGTACCACAACCTGCTCGCCGACCCGAAGGCCACCGTCGAGGACGGCGTGTTCACCTACGAGGCCAAGGCGACCGTGCTGCGCGGAGCGGAGCGCGACGCGGTGTTCGCCCGCGCGGTCGAGGCCGACGCCGGGTGGGGCGAGTACCAGGCCAAGACCAGCCGCGTGATCCCCGTGGTCGCGCTGGAGCAGGTCGCGGGCGGTCCGCCGAACGCGTCGTCGTTCGGCGAGGCGCTCAAGGCGCTGCACGACGCGTTCCGCCGCGAACTCGCCCTGATCCGGGCCGAGGCCGCGGGGTCCGGGCCGCGGATCGGGGCGCAGCTGCGGGTCAACTGCCTGACCCTGTGCCAGGGCCTGGAGTTCCACCACCGCTCCGAGGACACCGGCATGTTCCCCGCGCTCGCCGACCGCTACCCGGAACTCGAACCGGTCATGGCCCGGCTGCGCGAGGAGCACACCACCATCGCCCGGCTGCTGGCTGAGCTGCGCGCGGCGCTGGACGGGGACAGCGTGCTCGCCGAGGTCGACCGGCTCGTCACCGAGCTGGAGAACCACCTCGCCTACGAGGAAGAACAGCTCATCCCCCTGCTGGACGGGTGAACCGTGGTCGAACTGGACCTCACCGACGACGCCACCGCCCGCGCCGTGCACCGGATCGGCCTGCGCGCCTACGCGGTGGAGGCGGCGCTGATCGGGTCCGACGCCATCCCGGCGCTGCACGAGACCGTGGCGGACGTGCGCGCGCTGCCGCTGCGGTGGCTGGGCGCGCACGTCGACGGCGTGCTCGCCGGGTTCGTCGCCTGGACCCGGGAGGACGGCGTGGTCGACGTGGACCGGCTGTGCGTGGACCCGGACTTCTTCCGGCGCGGCCTGGCGCGGCGGCTGGTGGGCGCGGTGCTGGACCTCGGCGACGCGGTGACCGTGTCCACGGGTGCGGACAACGCGCCCGCCGTCGCGCTCTACGAGGGGCTGGGGTTCGCGCGGGTCGGGACGGTCGAGCCGGAGCCGGGGTTGCGGCTGGCCCTGTTCCGGCACCCGGGAAGGCGCTGACGCGGCGGTCCGGGTCAGCGGTCAGGCGCTGAGGAACGCGGCGAGCACGGGCCGGAAGCCGGCGGCGAGCAGCGACTCCCAGCCGCCCCGGCTCCAGCCGATCAGCCCGACCCGCTCCGGATCGACCCCGGGCCGGCCGCGCGGCACCTCCACCGCGGCCAAACCGCGGTGTCTTCCTCCATCCACACGAAATCCACGGTGGCCCGAAGTCGATCTAGGACCAGTCCTGACCTACATGGTGCCTAGCGTTGTGGTCATGACCGAGATCCGAGAGTTCCGCATCGCCATCCCGCAGGCCGACCTGGACGACCTCGCCGACCGCCTGGACCGCACCCGGTGGGCGGCGCAGTTGCCCGGCGGCCGGGCGCGCGGGGTCGAGGCGGCGTGGCTGCGCGAGTGGGCCGCGTACTGGCGTGACGGGTTCGACTGGCGGGCGCAGGAGGCGCGGCTGAACGCGTTGCCGCAGTTCATGACGGAGATCGACGGGTTGGACGTGCACTTCCTGCACGTGCGGTCGCAGGACCCGGACGCGACGGCGTTGCTGCTGGTGCACGGCTGGCCGAACTCGTTCGTGGAGTTCGTGGCGGCGGTCGAGCACCTGCGGCACTTCCACCTGGTGATCCCCAGCATCCCCGGGTTCGCGTTCTCCGAGGCGCCGCGGGAGAGGTTCACCGTGGCCGACGCCGGGCGCATGTTCGCCACGCTGATGGATCGCCTCGGGTATGCGCGTTACGGCGTGCAGGGCGGTGACCTGGGCGCTTACATCGCGCCGGAGGTCGCCAGGGCCGCGCCGGAGCGCGTGGTCGGCGTGTACGTCAACGGCGGGCTCGGGTTCCCGACCGCGGACGACGACCTGACCGAGGACGAGCGGCAGACGCTGTCGTGGATGGCGGAGTGGTCGTCGGGGTCGGTGGACCACCACTCGCTGCTGCGCGTCGCGCCGCAGACCTTCGCCCACGCGTGGAACGACTCGCCGGTGGGGTTGCTGGCGTGGCTGCTGCAGAAGTTCCGGGAGTTCGCGGTGACCGTCGAGCTGCCCGAGCAGGCGATCGACCGGGACCTGCTGCTGGTCAACGCCGCGCTGTACTGGTTCACCGGCACGTCGGGCTCGTCGTCGTGGTTCATGTACGACAACGAGCGGTTCGCGTGGCCGATCGGGCAGGACCTGGTGCCGACCGGCGTCTACAGCGGCCCGCCCGGGATCCGGCGGCTGGCCGAGCGGCACAACCGGGTGGTGCACTGGCCGGAGGACAACCCGGGCGGTCACTTCGTGGCGATGGAGGAGCCGGTGGTGTTCGCCAAGGACCTCTCGACGTTCCTCGGCGGCCTGCGGTGAGCGTCGTCGCGCGGCGGATGGCCCGGCACCACCTGACGGTGCCGGGCACGTCCCCGGCCGGGGTGGTCCGGGCGATGTGCGGGGCGCACGCGCAGATCGCGTCGGCGGCGGAGCTGTCGATCGGTCTGCGCCTGCCGGGCACGACCCGCCGGGACGTCCGCGACGCGCTGTGGGTGGACCGGACCCTGGTCAAGACCCGCGGCCCGCGCGGCACGGTGCACCTGCTGCCGGCCGCGGACCTGCCGATGTGGCTGGGCGCGCTGGCGCGGCTGCCCGCCGACCTGGGCCTGTTGACCCCGGCGCAGACCGACGAGGTGGTGGCGGCGATCGCGGACGCGTTGGCGACCGCCGAGCTGACCGCCGAGGAGTTGACGGCCGAGGTCGTGGCGCGGACCGGGTCGTGGGCGGGCGATCGGGTGATGGACGCCTTCCAGGACAAGTGGCCGCGCTGGATGCAGGCGCTGGGTGTGGCGGCGTTCCGGGGCGCGCTGTGCCACGCCCCGAACAAGGGCCGCAAGACCGCGTACACCAGTCCCGCGCGGTGGCTGCCCGGGGTCGCGCCCGCCCCGGACGGGGCGGAGCGGCTGGTGGAGGCGTACCTGCGCGCGTACGGGCCGGCGCGGCCGGAGGACTTCGCGCGGTGGTTCGGCGCGCCCCGGCGGTGGGTGGACGGGGTGTTCGCGCGGGCGGACGTCCAGGAGTGCGGGGACGGGTTCGTGGTGCGGGGTGACGACGTGTTCCCGGCCGACCCGCCGCGCGGGGTGTGGTTGCTGCCCTACTTCGACGCGTTCGCGGTGGGCTGCCACCCGAGGGCGGAGCTGTTCCCGGGGCGGGCGGCGACGCGGGCGTTGGCGGGTGGGCAGGCGGGCAACTTCCCGGTGGTGCTGGTGGACGGCGTGGTCGCCGGGGTGTGGCACCTGCGGCGGTCGGGGCGGCGGGTGGTGGTGACGGTGGAGGTGTGGGACGGGTTGACCCCGAAGCGGCGGCGCGAGCTGGCGGACCGGGTGGAGCGGGTCGGCGAGATCGTGGAGGCAAGTGCCGAGTTGGTCCTCGGGCCCGTCACGGTCGGTCCCCACGCCTAGGCGGCGACCCGGCGGGTGGAGTCGTCGGACAGGCGCAGGTCGGCCTGGAGGGTCGGTCCACACGATCGTTGGTCCGACCAACAAGTGGGTAGACTGCGGCGCATGGAGACGAGAGGTGCGCCCACCCGGTTGCGCGGCACGCCGAGCTGGCTGATCAACGAGGTCGCGGTGCACGCGACGCGCCTGGTGGGCGAGGGTTTCGCCGCCGTCGACGCGCGCCGCTACCACTACAAGCTCCTGGCCACGCTGGAGGAGTTCGGGCCCGCCAGCCAGGCCGACCTGGGCCGCCGCGGCGGGGTGGACCGCAGCGACGTGGTGGCCACGGTCAACGAGCTGGCCGAACGCGGCTTCGTCGAACGCGCGGTGGACCCGGCCGACCGGCGGCGCAACATCGTCACCATCACCGACGCGGGCGCCGCCCACCTGCGGCGCCTGGACGAGGTGCTGGCCCGGGCGCAGGACGCCCTGCTCGCGCCGCTGCCCGCCGCCGACCGGAAGGACCTCGTGCGCATGCTGTCCCGACTCGCGGAGCACCACTCGTGAGGGCCGTCGTGCTCAGCGGCCCCGGGCCGGTGGAGAACCTGGCGGTGACCGACCTGCCGGTGCCCGAGCCGCCGGACGGGTGGGTGCGGATCCGGGTGAGGGCGTTCGGGCTCAACCGCTCCGAGCTGCACACCCGGCTGGGGCTGGCCGAGGGCGTGGTGTTCCCGCGCGTGCCCGGCATCGAGGCCACCGGCGTGGTGGACAGCGACTGCGACCTGCCGCGCGGGCAGCAGGTGGTGGCCATGATGGGCGGCATGGGACGGGTGTTCGACGGCGGGTACGCCGAGTACACGGTGGTCCCGCGCGCCAACGTCGTCCCGTTCGACTCCGACCTGCCGTGGGAGGTGCTGGGCGCGATCCCCGAGACCCTCCAGACCGCCTACGGCTCGCTGACCACCGGGCTGGACCTGCGCGGCGGGCAGACCCTGCTCATCCGCGGCGGCACCTCCGCCCTCGGTTTCGCCACCACCGCGCTGGCCAAGGACCTCGGAGCCACCGTCCTCGCGACCACCCGCAACCCGGACCGGCTCGCCGTGCTGCGCGAGCACGGCGTGGACCACCCGCTGGTCGACGACGGCCGGGTGGCCGCCCGGGTCCGGGAACTCGTCCCGGACGGCGTGGACGCCGCGCTGGAACTGGTCGGCACCCCGACCCTGCCCGACACGCTCGCCGCGACCCGCGTGCACGGCACGGTGTGCTTCACCGGGATGCTGTCCAACCAGTGGCTGGTCCGCGACTTCTACCCCATCGGCTACCTGCCCAAGGGCGTGCGGCTGACCGCGTACGGCGGCGAGGCCGCCGACCTGCCCGCCGAGGTGCTCCAGCGCTACCTCGACCAGGTCGCCGCGGGCGAGGTGAACCCCGGCCCGACGACGGTCTACCGGCTGGAGGACATCCGCGCCGCCCACGACGACCTGGAGCACAACCGGCGCGTCGGCAAGCTGGTCGTGGTCCTGTAGAGATCGTGCGGCGGAGGTGTCGATCCGGCGGCGGGCCGTTCGTGTAGAGGGTGACCCGAGTCCACAGGAGGACGTCATGACCCACTACCTGATCAGCGTGATCGAGCCGACCGGCTACGACATCCCCGAGCCGGAGGTGCTGGAGAAGATCATGCACGACGTGGAGGCCGTCGACCGCGACATGCGCGAGCAGGGCGTGTGGGTGTTCGCGGGCGGCCTGCACGGGCCCGAGACCGCGACCACCCTGCGCCCGGACGGGGGCGAGGTGCTGGTCAGCGACGGGCCGTTCACCGAGGCCAAGGAGCACATCGGCGGGTTCTCCATCATCGACGTGCCCGACCTGGACGTGGCCCTGGAGTGGGGGCGGCGGATGAGCGTGGCGTGCACGCTGCCGGTCGAGGTGCGCCCGTTCCACACCCTGCCCGGCTGATGACGACCTCCGTCGAGGAGGTGTTCGGCCGGGAGTACGGGCGCTCGGTGGCCGTCCTGGTCCGCGTGTTCGGCGACATCGACATCGCCGAGGAGGCGGTCCAGGACGCGTTCGCCGAGGCCGTCCGCCGCTGGCCGGACACCGGGGTGCCGCCCAGCCCGGCCGGCTGGATCATCACCACCGCCCGCAACCGGGCGGTGGACCGGCTGCGCCGCGAGTCCGTGCGCGACGACAAGCACGCCCAGGCCGCGCTGCTGCACGCCTGCGGCGAGCCGGCTGAGGCGGACCCGGTGGGCGACGACCGGCTGCGGCTGATCTTCACCTGCTGCCACCCGGCGCTGGCGCTGCCCGCGCGGGTGGCGTTGACGCTGCGGCTGCTGGGCGGGTTGACCACCGCGGAGATCGCGCGGGCGTTCCTGGTGTCGGAGTCCACGCTGGCGCAGCGGCTGGTGCGGGCCAAGAACAAGGTCCGCGACGCCCGCATCCCCTACCGGGTGCCCGGCGAGGCCGAGCTGCCCGGCCGGCTGCGGGCCGTGCTGGCCGTGGTCTACCTGGTGTTCAACGAGGGCTACGCGGCGTCCTCGGGCGAGCACCTGGTGCGCCCGGATCTGTGCGCCGAGGCGATCCGGCTGGGCCGGCTGCTGGTGGAGCTGCTGCCCGGGGAGCCCGAGGCGGTCGGGCTGCTGGCGTTGATGCTGCTGCAGCACGCCCGGCTGCCCGCCCGCGTGTCCGCCGACGGGCAGCTCGTGCGGCTGGCCGACCAGGACCGGTCGCTGTGGGACGCCGCGCTGGTGGCCGAGGGGCGGGAGCTGGTGCGGTGGTGCCTGCGCCGCGGCCGGCCCGGCCCCTACCAGGTGCAGGCCGCGATCAACGCCGTGCACAGCGACCCGCCGCCCACCGACTGGCGGCAGGTCGTGGCCCTCTACGACCAGCTCATGGCCTGCGCGCCCGCTGACGTGGTGGCGCTGAATAGGGCGGTCGCCGTGGCAGAGGTCGACGGGCCGGCGGTCGCAATGGACCTTGTGGACGGGCTGTCCCTGGGTAACTACCACCACTTCCATGGTGTCCGGGCGGAACTACTGCGCAGACTGGGGCGCACGGACGAGGCGGCACGGGCTTACCGGCGGGCGTGGGAGCTGGCCGGGAACGCGGCGGAACGATCATCGTTGGCACGGTCACTCAGCGAAGTCGGCGGAGCAGCCCCGCCACCTCCTCCGGCGTGAAGTCGAGCGCCAGGTGCCCGATGGTCAGCTCCAGCGCGCAGGTTCCCGGCGCGACCGACTTGGGGAACCGGGGCACCTCGATCCCGGTCTCCTCCAGCAGCTTCTCGGCGGCCGGGCGGACCGCCTCGCGCGGCACCGGCAGGTGGATGTGGAACAACGGTGTCTGCGGCACGTCCGGCACGGTACGCGCATAGCCGTCGGCGTTGACGGCCGCGGCTATCGCGCGGGCGTGCGCGAGGAACTCCGGCATGCGCGGCAGCGTCTCGGAAAGCCCCAGGTCGGCGGCCACCGCCAACGGCCACAGGTCGGGCAGGTTGCCGCCCAGTCGCGTTCGCCACACCCCGGCCAGGTCGATGGTGTCCTGGTCACCGGCCAGGATCGCGCCGCGCACACCCTCCAGGCCCTTGTAGAGCGACACGTAGACGGTGTCGAACAGGGCGGCGATCTCGGCGTGCGGCCGGTCGTAGTAGGGCTGCGCCTCCCACAGGCGCGCGCCGTCGAGGTGGGTGGCCGCGCCGCGCTCGGCGGCCCACTTGGTCTGGGTGACCAGGTCGTCCCACTCGGGCAGGAGGCCGCCGACCTCCCGCTGCGGCAGCTCCAGGAGCAGCGTGGACACCGGTTCCTTGATCCCGTCGAGGTCGTCGGTGGTGATCAGGCCGTGGGGGTCGCCGACCGGACGGTGCACGAGGTGGTGGACGGCGTTGTAGCCCTGCTGCTCCCACAGGGCGACGTGCGCGGTGGGGTGGGCGGCGAAGGTGCGGCGGCCGGAGCGGTCGGCGTGGATGCGCAGCGCGACCTGCTGCGCCATCGTGCCGGAGGGGAAGAACAGGGCGGCGGGCTTGCCGAGCAGCGCCGCGACCCGGGTCTCCAGGTCCTTGACCGGCTCGTCGGGGCGGGTGCCCGGGGGGACGCGGTCGAGCAGGCGGCGCAGCGTGGCGTGCGGGTCGCGGCGCAGCCGGGAGTGCTGGACGAGGGAACGGCGGATCTCGGGTGCCATGCGCGCGAGTCTCTTCGGTGTCGCCACCACCTGGCAACGCCGTTTCCAGTCGACTGACTGATTCGGCGGCGGGCGCGCGGTTCGTAGCGTGGCCGGCATGCGACCCGATCTCACGCGCGCCGACGCCGACGTCCTGCTGGTGGGCCCTCCCGACGACTTCGCCGACCACCCCGACGGCCTGGTGGCCGCGCACCGCCTGGTCGGCGAGGACGGCGAGGAGGTGACCGTGTCGCAGTGGTCCGGACCGGCCCGGCGGGACGGTGCCACCGCCTACCGCCGCCACCGGGCGGTGTCGCGACCCGGGGCGGAGGTCGGGTGCGTGGTGCTGGTGACCATCGACCTGGAGCCCGGCACCGCCGAGGAGTGGATCGACCTGGTGCTCACCGCGCTGGCCGCCGAGCACGACCCGCACCCCGGCGGGATCTCCGCGCACTTCCACATCAGCGACGACGGCTCGAAGGTTCTCAACTACGCGGAGTGGGTGTCGGCGCAGGCGCACGTGGACGCGTTGACCCGCGGCGACGGGGCGGTGGGGGTCGGAGACCTGTGGCGGCGCGTGCGCGGGTTCCACGGGTTGAAAAGTTCTACCGTCCGGCGGTACCGGTACGCGGATACTGGCGATCATGGGCAAGGTCTATGAGCACATCACCGAACGGCTGCGGACGTTCATCGAGTCCCAACCGATGTTCTTCACCGCGACCGCGCCACTGTCGGCCGACGGCCACGTGAACCTGTCCCCCAAGGGCCGCGCGGGCACGTGGCGGGTGCTGGACGAGCGCAGGGTGGCGTACCTGGACTTCGGTGGTTCACACGCCGAGACCATCGCCCACCTGCGGGAGAACGGGCGGATCACACTCATGTGGTGCGCGTTCGAGGGGCCGCCGAACATCGTGCGGGTGCACGGCGTCGGCGAGCCGGTGTTCCGCGACGACCCGAGGTTCGCCGACCTGGTGGCGGGTTTCGGCACGGCGGACGGACCGGGCCTGCGAGCCGTGGTGGTCGTGACGGCGAAACAGGTAAGCGACACCTGCGGCTTCGCGGTCCCGTTGATGGACTACCGCGCCGACCGCACCCTGCACACCGACCACTTCGCCCGAAAAACAGACGACGAATTCCGCGCATACTGCGAGACAAAGCCGTTCAACCACCAAAGCATCGACGGCCTACCCGCCCTCCCCCTACCCGTACCACCACGCCCTTGACTCACGGCGCGAAGCGCCGAGCGGGCAGTCCACCGGAGGGGACACAACCCAAGCCGGGCTTCTTGCTTGTGTCATCTCCGTATGGCCCGCCCGAAGGGCTACCACAGATTTCCCGGGTGCAGCCGAATTTTTTTGTGAGGAACGAGCAAAAAAATTTAGCGGCACCCGGGAAATCTGTGGTTGGCTTTGCCGGGTCATGCGGAGATGACACAAGCAAGAAGCCCCCGCTTTGGCAGTTGTGTCATCTTTGGTGGCTCGCCCGCCGGCGAGGCTCTTTTACGCTTTGAACCGGCGCTTCGCTGCTCGAATCCACGCTTCGCGGGTCCTAACGGGACGCGCTCCGCGCTAACCAAGGATGAACGCGCTTCGCGCTTGAGAGCGCTTCGCGCGTCGCGCGAAGCGCTCTCAAGCTTAAAAGCGGCCGGGAGGCCTCCAGTGGGGGGAAGGGCCTGCGTGTTCCCCACCGCATGACCTGGCGGAGCCAACCACACTTTTGGTCGGGTGCCGCTAAATTTTTTGCTCGTTCCTCGCAAAAAATTCGGCTGCACCCGACCAAAAGTGTGGTAGCCCTTCGGGCAGGTCATACGGTGGGG
>NZ_JBEZBW010000038.1:0-69412 GCF_040647305.1 Saccharothrix sp. NPDC042600
ACCGCGCCCGCGCCGCCCGCCACCGCGTTCGCGCCGCCCGCCACCGCGCTCGCGCCGCCCGCCACCGCGCTCGCGCCGCCCGCCGTCCGCCCAGCGCCGCTCGGCCTACGCCCCAGTCGCCGCCCGCTCCACTCCTGCCTGGCTCGGCCGCCGCCCGTGCGTTCGCCGGCCGATCTTGTCGGTGGTCCGTGGGACGATGGAAGCGGGGGCCGGAGGCCGCGGCCTAGCGCGCGGTGAGCGAGGTCAGGGCCTGCCGCACGTAGCCCTGCGCCTTCTCCAGCGCCTCCGCGGCCTGGGCGATCGGCACGCCCGACAGCAGGTGCACCAGCGCCACCTTCAGGTCACCGCCCGCGTCCGCCAGCGCCGTCGTGCACTCGTTCTCCGCCAGCCCGGTCGCCTCGCGCAGGATGCGGACCGTCCGCCCGCGCAGCTTCGCGTTGGTCGCCCGCATCGACACCATCAGGTTCGAGTACGTGCGCCCGAGCCGGACCATCACCGCCGTCGAGAACGACGTGAGCACCAGCTTCTGCGACGTGCCCGCCTTCATCCGCGTCGAGCCGGCGATCGCCTCCGGACCCGTGTCCACGGTGATCAGCACGTCCACGTCCACCCGCGGCGCGCTCGGGTTGTTCGAGACCAGGACCGTGCGCGCGCCCAGCGTGCGGGCCTCGTTCAGCGCGGCCACCACGAACGGGGTCCGGCCGGAGGCGGTCACGCCCAGCACGACGTCGCCGGCGACCGCGTGCCGACGGATCTGCGCGGCGCCGCCCGCGGCCTGGTCCTCGACGTCCTCCACGGCCTTGACCAGCGCTTCCGGGCCGCCCGCGTGGTGGGCGACGAACCAGTCCGGCGGCGCGTTGAACGTCGGCACGATCTCGGCCGCGTCCAGCGTCGCCAACCGGCCGGACGTGCCGGCGCCCACGTAGTGCACGCGGTGGCCCGAGCGCAGGGCGTTCACCGCCAGGTCGGCGGCCTGGGCCAGCTCCGGCAGCACGGCCTCGACCGCGTCCGGCACCCGGTGGTCCTCGGCGTTGATCAGCCGCAGCACGTCCAGCGTCGAGAGCCGGTCGATCTCCATCGTCCGCGGGTTGCGGGCCTCCGTCGGCGACTCGACCCGGACCGCGACCCCCTGCCGGGGCGGCGTCATTTACCGGTCTCCCGACGGCGCCTGCCGTCCGGTCGGGCGCCGAGGCGGTGTCCCGACACCGCGTCGTAGGTCGCCTCCAACGCCGTCTTGGCGGTGTCCACGTGCTTCTGGGCGACGCCGATGAACAGGCAGTCGATGACCGTGAGCTGCGCGATCCGGCTGGCCATCGCGCCCGAGCGGAACGTGGTCTCGCGGGCGGCGGTGGTCAGGACGTGGTCGGCGACCTCGCTGATCGGCGAGCGCGGGAAGTTCGTCAGCGCCACCGTCGTCGCGCCGTGCTCCTTGGCGACCCGCAGCGCCTCGACGGTCTCCGCGGTGGACCCGGTGTGCGAGATGCCGACCGCGACGTCGTCCGGGCTCAACACCGCCGCCGAGGTGAGCGCGATGTGGGTGTCGTTCCACGCGAAGCACGTGCGGCCGATGCGGTGCAGCTTCTGCTGCAGGTCGAACGCGACGAACGCGCTGGCCCCGAACCCGTAGACGTCCACCCGGCGCGCGCCGGCGACCGCCTCGACGACCGCCTGGAGGGTCTCGACGTTGAGCTGCTCGGCGGTCTCCTCGACCGCGCGGGCGTCGGCGAACGCGACCTTGCCGACGACCTGGCGCAGGTCGTCACCGGGGCCGATGTCGCCGCCGAGGTCCCGGTCGGTGCGGGCGGCGGTGCGCGCGGTGTCGGCGGCCAGCGCGATGCGCAGCTCCGGGTAACCGCCCACGCCGATGGCCTTGCAGAAGCGGGTCACCGTGGTCTCGCTGGTGCCCGCCGCCTCGGCGACCTCGGTGATGCTGCGGTGGGCGACGGTGGCCGGGTTGTCCAGCACGACCTTCGCCACCCGCTGCTCCGCGCGGGCGAGACCGGGAAGCAGTGACCGGATCCGGACGAGGGGACTGGCGTCGGTGCTTTCGGTGGACACGTGGGAAACTTACTAACCGTCCAACGGAAAATCAACGGAGGGTGGCACCCCGTCACCCCAACCGTGACGGAATGCCACCCGGTGGACGTCGCGATTGCGCCGAAAGCCCACTAGCGGTTGGCCGAACGCCACCCGTCCGCGCGCAGCCCGTCCCGTTCACCGTCCACCAGCACCCCGTGGTCGTCCGCGATCCAGACGGCGTCGACGTACGCGCCGCGCCCGCCGTAGCCCGCGCCGCGCACGTAACGCCACCGGTAGAGCTTGGCCGGTTCCGTTTCGAGCTCCACGCGCTGCCAGCGACGGTCGCCGTACCCCGTCAGTGTCTTCAAGTCGCTCCACGTGGACCCGTCGTTACTGGACTCCAGGACGACCTTGTCCGTGGGATCCAAGTCGACAAAGGCACTGAACGACACGGTGTGCCGCCCACCCGATGTCCGGAGGTCCGGTGTCGTGAGCGTGCCGCCGGCCGTGGTGGGTGTCCAGCTCGTCGGACCGCGCCGCGGTCGGACGGCCAGCGCCTGGGCGAGACCGTTGGCGACGGCCCGGCGGGCGGGGTTGATCGAGCCCCACGTCCGGGTCGGGTGGACGCGGTTGGTCAGCAGGACCGCGATCGAGTTCGACAGCGGGTCCAGCACCAGGCTGGTGCCGGTGAACCCGGTGTGACCGGCTGTCTTCGGCGAGGTCAGCGCGCCCATGTACCAGCGCTGGTCCAGCTCGAAGCCCAAACCGTGCGCGTTGCCCGGGAAGCCCTGGTTGAAGTCGGTGAGCATCAGCCGGACCGTGTCGGGCTGGAGGATGCGCGCGTGCCCGTACCGGCCGCCGTTGAGGATCGCCTGACCGAGTGTCGCCAGGTCGCGGGCGGTGGAGAAGACGCCGGCGTGCCCCGCGACACCGCCGAGCGACCACGCGTTCTCGTCGTGCACCACGCCCCGCACCAGCCCGCGCCCGGTCTGGAACTCGGTGGCGGCGATCCGGTCGAGCTTCGCGGCCGGCGGGTTGTAGCCGGTGTCGTCGAGCTGGAGCGGGCCGGTGATGCCCTCGCGCACCAGGACGTCGAGCTTCTTGCCGCTCAACCTTTCGCTGAGCACGCCGAGGGTGATCAGGTTCAGGTCGGAGTACGTGTAGACGGTGCCCGGCTTGTTCTTCGGGGCCACGTCCATCACGGCCTTGATGCGGGTGGCGACGTCCGGGTAGCGCGACCACAGCGGCAGCCACGGCTCCAGGCCGGAGGTGTGGGTGAGCAGCTGTCGGACCGTGATGGCGTCCTTGCCGTTGACCCCGAACTCCGGCAGGTAGCGGGCCACCGGCGCGTCGAGGTCGAGCAGGTCCCGCTCCTGGAGCCGCATGACCACGATCGACGTGAACAGCTTCGAGATCGAGGCGAGGTCGAAGATCGTGTCCGGGGTCATCGGCACGCGGTCCGCCTCGGGCAGCTCCGTGCCCGTCGCGTCGGCGTACCGGACCGCCCACCCGGCGGTCTCGTGGGTCGCCACCACGCCGTCGTGCACCAGCAGGGTCACCGCGCCGGAGAACAGCGGGTGCCCGCTCGCGTCCGGCACGGTGTACCGCCGCACCTGGTCCAGGGCGGCGCCGATGGCGGCCGGGTCGAGTCCCACACGCTCCGGTGTACCCGAACGCAGCACGTCGTTCGCCCATCCGCGCCGGGGCAGGTCGAACCGGCCGGCCAGGCCCTGCGCCTCGACCTGGTCGTCGGTGGGCGGGGCGGGTTCGGCGTGGGCGGGTGTCGCGGCGGTGACGGCGAGGGCCGTGGCCAGCAGGGTCGTCAGCAGGGTGCGCATCGTCGGTCCCCTCACCGGTAGTGGAGGTACTGGCGGCGGAGGCGGGTGAAGGCGGCCAGCTCGTCGGCCCACGCGCCGACCACCTCGTCGGTGCCCGCGCCCGCGTCGACCATGCGGCGCAGGCGGTCCGAGCCGGTGAGCTTGTCGATCCAGAAGTCCGGACGCCACGCGAACACCTGCGGGTAGCGGGCCCGCGCGGTGACGATCATGGCGACCGCCGCCCGGATCGCGTCGAACTCCCGCGGCGCCGTCACGTGCAGCGCCACCCCGCCGCACGCCTTGCCCACGAACTTGTTGAACGTGGGCGTGAAGTGCGCCTCCCGGAACCGCACCCCGGGCAGGCCCAGCGCGTTGAGGTCCTCCGCCCACCGCCAGTCGATGCCGGGCGCGCCCACCGTCTCGAACGGGCGGGTGGTGCCGCGCCCCTCGGACAGCACCGTCCCCTCGAACAGGCACGTGCCGGGGTAGACCAGCGCGGTGTCGCGGGTCGGCATGTTCGGGCTCGGCGGCACCCACGGCAGCCCGGTGTCCAGCGAGTCCCGCTTCCACCCCTTCGCCCACACGGTCCGCAGGGCGACCTTCCCGCCCTCTGCCGGCAGGAACTCGCCGTTGAACAGCGCGGCCAGCTCACCGACCGTCATCCCGTGCTGCTGCACGATCGGTTTCCTGCCCACGCCCGTCGCGTACGCCGGGTCCAGCTGCGGCCCGCGCGCCCACCCGCCGACCGGGTTCGGCCGGTCCAGCACCAGGAACTCCGCGCCGGTCGCCGCCGCGGCCTGCATCGCCGTGAACATCGTCCAGATGTAGGTGTAGAACCGCGCGCCCACGTCGGCGATGTCGAACACCACGGTGTCCACGCCCGCCTTGGCGAACATCCCCGCGAGCTTGCCGGCGCCCGCGCCGTACGCGTCGTACACCGGCACGCCCGTGCGCGGGTCCAGGAAGTCGCCCTCCGACCCGCCGGCCTGCGCGGTGCCGCGGAACCCGTGCTCCGGGCCGAACGCGGCGGCCGGCCGGTGCCCGGCGGCGACCATCGAGTCCACGACGTGGGTCTGGTCCCGCAGGACGCCGGTCGGGTTGGTGACCACGCCGACCTTCCGGCCCGCGAGGACCCGCCACCCGTCCTCGGCCGCGAGTTCCGCGCCGGTGGCGAGCTTGCGGTCCGCGTGCGCGGGCGCGGAGGTGGCCAGCACGGGGACGGCCAGCGCGCCCCCGATCAGCAGTTGTCTGCGTCGCATCGCCCTCACCAGCTCAATCCGTGGCCGAACGGGTACGGGGTCGGGCCGGGGACGGCCACCGGCAGCGTGCCCGCGGGCCGCACCTCGCCGGTGATCACGCGGACCAGCGCCGCCATCGACACCGCGCTGTAGGAGTAGGTGGCCAGCCAGTTCGGCGCGGCCGTGTGGGCCACGTCGTACGGGTTCTGCACGGCCACCGCCACCACGGTCTTGCCGGTGGCCAGCAACCTGGTCAACAGGGCTTGCTGCGCGGGCTGCCGGGACAGGGCGTTGGTCAGCACCACCACGAGGTCGGCGCCGCCCGCGGCCTGGACGGCGGCGGCGATCTGGGCCTCGGTGGGCGTGCTGCCGGTGGGCAGGGCGGTGCCGCCGAGCAGGCCCGCGAGGGTGCGGGTGGTGGTCTCGCCCCAGCCGGTGACCAGCGCGGATGCCGGCTTGGCGGCCAGCGGCAGGTCGCGGTTGCGCACCGCGGTGACGGTGCGTTCGGTGATCGCCCGCGCGGCGGCGAGGTGCTCCGGTGTGCCGACGGCCGTGTCCACCTTGTCCTCGTCCACGAGCGGGCCGGTGAGCATCCCCCGCAGGAACTTCATGCGCAGGATCCGCAGGACGCTCTGGTCGATGCGCTGCTCGGTCAGCTCGCCGCTGCGCACGGCCGCGAGCACGCTCTCCACGGCGACGCCCAGGTCCATCGGCATGAGCAGTTGGTCCACGCCCGCCTTGAGCGCCAGCACCGGGATCTCCGCGTCGGAGTGCAGTTGCCGCACGCCCGCCATCTGCAGCGAGTCGGTGATGATCACGCCGTCGTAGCCCAGCTCGCGGCGCAGGAGGTCGAGCGCGGGCTTGGACAGGGTGGCCGGCTCACCGGACGGGTCGATCCTGGGCACCTTGATGTGCGCGGTCATGATCGAGTCGATGCCCGCCTCGACGGCGGCCTTGAACGGCGGCGCGTCCAGCCGCCGCCACTGCTCGACCGTGCGGTCCACCTTCGGCAGCGTGGTGTGGCTGTCCTCGTCGGTGTCGCCGTGGCCGGGGAAGTGCTTGGCCGTGGCCGCGACGCCGTGCCGGGTCAGGTGCCGCTGCTGGTAGCCGCGGACCTGGGCGGCGGTCAGCTCGGCGGCCAGCGCCGGGTCGCCGGAGTAGGAGCGGACGCCGATGACCGGGTTGGCCGGGTTGGAGTTGACGTCGGCGTCCGGCGCGAAGTTCTGGTTGACGCCCATCGCGCGCAGCTCACGCGCTGTGATGGCGGCGGCCCGTTCGGCGTCGGCGGTGCTGCGGCCCGCGCCGAGCGCCATGTTGCCGGGGAACTGGGTGGCCGGCGCGCCGATGCGGGTGACGATGCCCATCTCCTGGTCGGTGGCGATGGCCAGCGGGATGCGGCTCGCGCGCTGGAGGCCGTTGGAGAGGCGGGCGATCTGGCGCGGTGTGTCGATGTTGTCGCGGCTGGAGTTGTTGAAGTAGACGACGCCGCCGGGCTGGTACTTCGCCACGACCTCGGCCGGCGTGTCGACGCCGAAGTCCTTCCGGTTGTTCGGGTGCGCCTCGTCGGGTGCCTGCCCGTTCAAGTGGGTGACGAACAGCTGGCCCACCTTCTGCTCCAGGGTCAGCCCGCGCAGCAACGCGCCGACGGACTGGGCCTGGACCGGGTCGGCGGTCGCCGGTGGCACGACGAGGGACGCCGCCGCCAGGGCTGCGGCGGCGAGCGCGAGCGGTCGGAGCACGGTGGCCTCCCCACTTGGCAATCTTTCCACCAACAGGTGGACGCATGCGGAAAGTTACTCACGTCACAGGGACGGGTCAACGGGTTGCGCTGCGTGGCCATCATGCGGAGGGGCACCGACAAAACCGGCGTTCGGCGACTCACTCTTTCGGGTGTTCCTGGCGCAGAAACAGGCCGTGGCCCCTCCCGGAGGAGAGGCCACGGCCGGCGGCGCGGGCTTTCGAGTTACCAAGCGTGCAACTCGTGTCGTACAACCCTGGCCTCGGCGTCCGGCGTCCCGGTACGCAGGCCCTAGACGACAAGCCTCCCGCGGCGTGCTGCGCGTGGGTGCTCGAAGTCCGCGCACGGAGCCCTGTCGGGGTGAACGGTGCTTCTCTTCCGCTCCGTCCCTGGCCGACCCGAGGTCCGCATCTCCTTTGTAATCCTGTCTCGCCGCCACATCAAGGGCTCGATGGGGTGCACCGGTCAAGCCACTGAAAGTAGCGGATCTTCTTGTGTGACACCGTTTTCGGAGCGGATGCCATGGTCGGTACCGCTGACCGGGGCACCCGGGGGTGAATCAGCTCCGCCGACGCCGGCGCAGGCCGTACCAGGCCACGCCGGCGGCCGTCGCCGCGCCGAGTCCGATGGCCGTCACCGCGACCGCCGTGCCCGACGGCCGGGGGATGCGGGCGCGCAGCGACACGGGGTCGGAGAAGGTCAGGACCGGCCACCCGCGCTGGGCGGCGACCTTGCGCAGCGCGCGGTCCGGGTTGACCACCGTGGGGTGGCCGACGGCCTCCAGCAGCGGCAGGTCGGTGATCGAGTCCGAGTACGCGTAGCAGCGGGTCAGGTCGTAGTCGTGCTCCTCCGCGAGCTGCTTGGCGGCGACCGCCTTGTTCTCGCCCGCGCAATAGAAATCGACGTCACCGGAGTAGCGGCCGTCGGACACGACCATCCGGGTGCCCACGCTGTGCGTCGCGCCGATCATCGTGGAGATGGGCGCCACCAGTTCCTCGCCGGACGCGGAGACGACGACCACGTCGTGGCCCTCGGTCTTGTGGTCGGTGATGAGTTGGGTGGCTTCCTTGTAGACCAACGGATCGACGATGTCGTGCAGCGTCTCGTCCACGATCGAGCGAACCTGCTCGACGTCCCAGCCCGCGCACAGGGCGGTGATGTGCGAGCGCATCCGGTCCATCTGGTCGGCGTCGGCGCCGGCCAGCATGAACACGAACTGCGCGTAGGCGCTCTTCAGCACCGCACGCCGGTTGATCAGACCCTCTTGGAAGAAGGGCCGGCTGAACGCCAGCGTGCTCGACTTGGCGATGACCGTCTTGTCCAGGTCGAAGAACGCGGCGACTCGGCTGCCTTCGGTGGCGTGCTCGGTCACGGCACCAGCTTAAGGGCGGGTTCCGCCGGGTGACCGGCGACCATCATTCGCCGTTTTACGAACTTGACGTGGTGCGGTCTACCGAATTTCTCGTGTCCCTCTAACGGAAGACACGCATGACCCTGTCCCGTGGGGATACAGTAGACGGGTCCGGCGCGACCGGACGGGTTCAGTCCGACCCCCCGGGACTGAACCATTGACGACCCCCGTCCCTCCCCCCTGGCGGGGGTCGTCCCATGTCCGGGGTCGGTTCCAAGATCCCTCGCGAAGTACCTCCGCCCGGCTTCGGGCCTCCTCCCCGGCTCCGCCCGTGCCCTCTGCCGCGCGCCGCCCAATCCGCAATCGTGCGGCCTCCCAGTTGTCCACAGGCCCTGAGTTGTCCACAGATCGATCAGTCGTCGTTGTGGCCTTCCTCACCGGTCGGGAGCGTGGACCCCGCACGGACCCGCGTGCCGGACCGAGGAGGAGCTGTGAGCCGAGTGGTGGCCCTGGTGGCCGGGACGGACCTGTTGGACGAGGTGCTGCAAGCCGCCGCCGTGGCGGGGTGCGAGGTGGAGCGGGTGGTCGACGTGCCCGCGCTGCGCGGGCACTGGCACACCGCGCCCGCCGTCGTCGTGGACCCGGAGGGCGCGCGAGCGTGCGTGGACGAGGCCCTGCCGCGGCGGCCGGGAGTCCTCCTGGTCGCCACGGGACCGCCCGACCCGGCCGACTGGCCGTGCGCGGTCGAGCTGGGCGTGGAGCGGGTGATCGACGTGTCGGCGGGGCCGGACGGGTTGCGCACGGCGCTGGCCGACCTGGTGGAGGCGCCGCACGAAGGCGGGCGCGTGCTGGCCGTGCTCGGCGGGTGCGGCGGTGCGGGAGCGTCCGTGCTGGCCACGGCGGTGGGGCAGGCGGTGTTGCTGCGGGGCCGGCGGGCGTTGCTCGTGGACTGCGACCCGTTGGGCGGCGGGCTCGACCTGGCGCTGGGCGCGGAGGCGGAGTCCGGTGTGCGGTGGCCGGAGGTGGAGTTGAGCGGTGGGCGCGTGCCCGCGTCCGCTCTGCGCACGGCCCTGCCCGGGGTCAGCCGGGGCGGCGGCACGCTGTCCTTCTTGTCGTGCTCGCGCAACGGCCCCGACCCGGCGCCGCAGGCCGTGGCGGCCGTGGTCGAGGCGGGTCGGCGGGCCGGGGAGAGCGTGGTGTGCGACGTGCCGCGGCAGCTCCCGCCCGCGGCGTGCGCCGCGCTCGACCGCGCCGACCTGGCGGTGCTGGTGGTCCCGGCGGAGGTGCGCGCGTGCGCGGCGGCCAGACGGGTCGCCGACCAGGTGGCCGAACGCGGGGTCGGCCTCCACGCGGTGGTCCGCACACCGGGGCCGGGCGGCATCCGGCCGGTGGAGGTGGCGGAGGCGGTGGGCGTGCCGCTGCTCACCGCCATGCGCGCCGAGCCGCGCCTGCCCACGGCCCTGGACCACGGGCGGTTCCCGCTGCGGACACGGGGGCCGCTGGCGAAGGCGGCGCGGGAGGTCCTGGCGGCGCTCGACGCGTCGGTTCCGTTGCGGCACAGGCACGTTCGCGGGCCTGATCACCGCGCACCGGTCGGGGGTGGGTGATGAGCGACCTCGTGGAGCGCGTCCGGCAGCGGTTGGCCGACGGGCGGGCGGAGTTGTCGTCGGCGGCCGTCGCCGCGGCCGTGCGCGGTGAGGCCGGGGGCGTGGTCGGCGACGAGGACGTGCAGCGGGCGTTGACGGTGCTGCGGCGCGAGTTCGTCGGGGCCGGGGTCCTGGAGCCGTTGCTGCGCGACCCGGGGACCACCGACGTGCTGGTCACCGGGCCGGACCAGGTGTGGGTGGACGGGGACGGCGGGCTGCGGCGGACGGAGGTGGCGTTCACCGACGAGACCGCGGTGCGGCGGTTGGCGCAACGGCTGGCGGTGGCGGCCGGGCGGCGGTTGGACGACGCCGTGCCGTACGTGGACGGCTGGTTGCCGGGTGCGGTGCGGTTGCACGCGGTGCTGCCGCCGATCGTGCCCTCGACGTGCCTGTCGCTGCGGGTGCTGCGGCCGGCGAGCCACGACCTGGCGGCGTTGTGCGGGCGCGGGACGTTCGACGCGGCCACGGCCGGGGTGTTGCGGGCGGTGGTGCGGGCGCGGCTGGCGTTCCTGGTGGTCGGCGGCACCGGGTCGGGCAAGACGACGTTGCTGGCCGCGCTGCTCGGGTGCGTGCCGCACGACCAGCGGATCGTGTGCGTGGAGGACGCCGGTGAGCTGGAGCCGGACCACCCGCAGTTCGTGCGGCTGCTGGCGCGTGGCGCGAACGTCGAGGGCGCGGGGCGGGTCACGGTGCGGGACCTGGTGCGGCAGGCCCTGCGCATGCGGCCGGACCGGATCGTGGTCGGCGAGGTGCGGGGCTCCGAGGTGGTGGACCTGCTCACCGCCTTCAACACCGGCCACGACGGCGGCGCGGGGACGCTGCACGCGAACACGCCCGCCGAGGTGCCCGCGCGGCTGGAGGCGTTGGCGGCGCTGGGCGGGCTCGACCGGCGGGCCACGCACAGCCAGGTGGCGGCGGCGGTGAAGGTCGTCCTGCACATGCGGCGGGACCCGGACGGCGCGCGGCGGTTGGCGGAGATCGCGGTGTTCGAGCGCGGGCACGACGTGCTGGAGGTCCGGCCGGCGTGGCGGCTGGGCGAGGGCTGGCACCCGGCGGGCGTTCGGCTCAAGGAGGCGGTGGCGCGATGACCTTCCTCTTGTTGGCCCTCGCGCTGCTGGTGACACCACCGGCCACAGCCCGCCGCCGGCTTCGGGCCTTGCGTCGCGCCGGCCGGTCGCCGGTGTCGGTTCGTCGGTGGCTGTCGCGGGCGGTGAAGGGGCCCGTGGTCGTCGCGTTCGGCGCGGTGGTCGGGTTGTCGCTGGGTGTCGGCGGCGTCGTCGCCGGGGCGCTGTTGGCGTTCACGTTGTGGCACTTGCACGTCGGTCGGCGGAAGGAGCGTGCGGGACGGGAGGCCGAGCAGGCGGTCGCCGAGGGGTTGGCGGCGTTCGTGGCGGAGTTGCGGTCGGGGGCCGACCCGGCGCGGGCGGCGCTCGGGGCGGCCGAGGACGCGGACCCGCCCGCGGCGGAGGTGTTCGCGACCGTCGCGGCCACGGCCGAGCGCGGGGGTGACGTCGAGAAGGCGTTGGCGCACACCGAAGGTCGGCAGCTCGCGCGGGCGTGGCGGTTGTCCGGCGACCACGGGGTGCCGTTGGCCGACGTCCTGGAGGCCGTGCGCGACGACCTCCGGCGGCGGGCGGCGTTCGTGCGGCAGGTGCACGCCCGGATGGCCGGGCCCCGGGCGAGCGCGGCGGTGTTGGCGGCGTTGCCGGTGCTCGGGGTGCTGCTGGGCGAGCTGACCGGGTCGCACCCCCTCGGCGTCCTGGCCGGGAGCGGTGTGGGGCAGGTGCTGCTGGTGCTCGGTGTGGCGCTGGTGTGCGCCGGGCTGCGGTGGAGCGCGCGCCTCACCAGGGAGGTGACGGCATGACGTTCCTGCTGCTGGCCGTCGCGCTGCTGCTGCACCCGGGTCGGCCGAGCCCGATCGCCCGACTGAGACCGCCGGTCAGGCGGGTGCGGGCACCGACGCGACCGCCGCCGGACCCGTTCGCGCTGCCGACGGCCTGGGACCTCCTGGCCGCCGCCCTGCGGTCCGGGCTGCCGGTGGCGACGGCGGTCGAGGCGGTGCTGCCCGGCGTGCCGCCGGGACCGGCTGAACACCTGCGCGCCGTCGGCGACCTGCTGCGCCTGGGTGCCGACCCGGTGACGGCGTGGGCGCCCGCACTGGCCCACCCCGACACCGCGCCCCTGGCCCGTGCGGCCCGGCGCAGTGCCAGGTCCGGCGCGGCGCTGGCGGGTGCCGTGGCCGACTTGGCGGCGGACCTCCGGGCCCGTGCCGCCGACCGCGCGGAGGCACGGGCGCAGCGCGCCGCCGTGCTGGTGGCGGGCCCGCTGGCGCTGTGCTTCCTGCCCGCCTTCCTGTGCCTGGGCGTCGTGCCCGTGGTCATCGGCCTGGCGGGACAGGTGAGTTCGAACTGGTGACTGTCTACAGTGGATAGAGGAGTGCGAGATGTTGCTGAACGACAGGGGAATGACGACCGCGGAGTACGCCATCGGCACGCTCGCCGCCGCCGGGCTGGCGACGCTGCTGCTGGTCATCCTCAAGGGCGACTGGGTGATGGGCCTGCTGCAGGGGTTGCTGCAGAAGGCCTTCACGGCAGGCGCATGACGTCCGACGGACGGCGAGCGGCTGTCGGCGGCCAGGGCGGGGCGCTCCTCGGCGAGCGAGAGGCGGCGCTCCTCGGCGAGCCCCGCGGGGTGGCCGTTGGCGATCGGGGGGCGGCGACTGTTGAGGCGGCGCTGGCTGTGTGTGGGCTGGTGGCCGTGCTGGTGCTCGGGGTCGAGGCGGTCATGGCGGTCGTCGCGCAGATCCGGTGCACCGATGCCGCTCGCGAAGCCGCCCGGCTGGTCGCGCGTGGCGAGGACGGGCGGGCCGGGGCGGCGGTGCGGGCCATCGCGCCTGCCGGGGCTGTGCTCGTCGTGCGGAAGGAGGGGGACACGGCGTCGGTCGAGGTGTCGGCCGCTGGCCGGCTGGTCGATGTTCGGGCCAGTGCCTTCGCCGTGGTCGAGCCGGGTGTCGGTGCCAATGGCCGATGAGGAGGGGGCCGATGAGGAGGGGGCCGATGAGGGGGAAGGAGGGGGCAAGCGTGGCTCGGGGGCTGGTTCGGGGTGATCGGGGGAGCGTGACGGTGTTCGCCGTCGCGGTGATCGGCGTTGTGTTCTCGGCCGTGGTGATCGGGATCGAGGTGGGGCGGATCGTTGTCGCCCGGCACCGGGTGGTGGCGGCGGCTGATCTCGCCGCGGTGGGAGCGGCCGGGTACGTGCTCGACGGGGAGGGCGTGGCTTGCGGCAAGGCGGCGCTCGTCGCCGAGCGGATGGGGGTGGAGCTGGTCGAGTGCGTGGTGAGCGGGGTCGAGGTGTCCGTGGTGGTGAGCGGTCCGGAGGTGGGGCTCGGTGCGCCCAGCGCACGGGCTCGGGCTGGTCCGGCCGAACCCGTCGTGCCGTCCGACGCGACGAACGGTCGTCTTCCGGCGGTGAGCGGACTCACACACCGCGCCAATGCGGATTGGGTGCCGGGCATCGGGAACGTGAGCGTTCTGTCGGCCGGTGGGCGGCACGGCGTTCGCCGTTCCGTACCTACCAGTTGTCGACCGGGGGTTACCAGAAGTGCCTGCCATGACGTTAGTTCAAGTGGCGGCACCGACACGGTGTCGAAAAACACCCGACATCGTGTCGTGGTCCAAGGAGGCGAACGGAAGATGGAGTGGTCGGATAGCTGGCGCGGGGCCTTCCGCATCGAGCTGCGCGCGGAGGCGGTCAACCTCGCGTGGCACGGGTGGCCTGTGCTGCCGGGCACCTATCCGGCGGGTGCGCAGTGGGCCGGTCGCGAGGGCGTCGAGCAGGACGGCCCCGTCCCGGTGCACCGCGACTGGCAGGAGCGCATCGGCACCAAGGCCGAGCAGGTCGCCACGTGGTGGGCCGGTCGCTCCTACAGCATCCTGCTGGCCACCGGGCACGGCGTGGACGCCATCGAGGTCGGAGCGGACCTCGGCCGGCGGGCCGCCGTGGCGCTGCGGGCCACCGGGGTCCCGGTGCCGATCGTCGCCACCCCCTCGGGCCGCTGGATGTTCCTGGTCACGACCGGCCAGGCGCTGCGCGCCGACTGGGTCGCCGAGCACGACGTCCACCACTACGGCCGCGGCGAGTACGTGCCGCTGCCGCCGACCCCCTTCCAGCACGGCGTCGTGCACTGGCGGGTCAAGCCCCAGATCTGCGCCTGGCAGCTCCCGCAGCCGGGCGTGGTGCAGGACGCGCTGATTGAGGCGGTCCACGCGCCCGCCGACTTCGGCCTCCTCACCGCCGACCGGGCCTGACACCGGGCCGGCGGGGCGGGCGGCGACGGCACCACTCGTCGGCAGCGGGGCCCGCGACGGCACCGCCTGCCGGAGCCGGGCCGAAGCGCCACCGTCCACCGGAGCCGGGCCGCGATGGCACCGCTCGCCGGAAGCCGGGCCGCGACGGCACCGCCCACCGGAACCCGGGCCCGCCGATCCATCCCGACCGGCCCGCAGTCCCTACGACCCTTCGACCCGGCCGTGCCGGACGTCGTGAGCTTTCGCCCCGACGACCCCGAGCACGACGTCCAGCACGGCCAACCCGCCCGCCTTGTCCAGCGGATCGTTGCCGTTCCCGCACTTCGGCGACTGCACGCAGGACGGGCATCCGGCCGGGCACGTGCAAGCAGCGATGGCCTCCCTCGTAGCGGCCAACCACGGGACCACCGCGGCGAAACCGCGGTCGGCGAATCCGGCTCCGCCCGGATGACCGTCGTGCACGAACACCGTCGCCTCCCCGGTGTCCTGGTGCAGCGCGGTCGAGACGCCGCCGATGTCCCAACGGTCGCACGTAGCGAACAGGGGTAGCAGGCCGATCGCCGCGTGCTCGGCGGCGTGTAGTGCGCCGGGGACGCGCGCCGGTTCCAGACCGGCGCCCCCCGGCCCACTACCCAGCAGCTCCGCGTCGACCGTGTACCAGACCGCCCGCGTCCGCAGCGTCTGCGTGGGCATGTCCAGCGCCACCGCGTCGATCACCTGGCCCGACGGCAGTTTCCGCAGGTAGCCCACCACCTGCGAGGTCACCTCGACCTCCCCCAGGTTGACCGTGACTCCCTCGTAGGCCCTCGACTCCAGCGTCCGCACGACGGCGATGTCCTTGGTGTCCCGAGCGGTGGTGGACCACTCCGGCTTCTCCGCGTGGACCAGCGCGATGCCGCTCTCCAGGTCCAACCGGTCCACCACGTACGACTCGCCCTGGTGCAGGTACACCGCCCCGTCGTGCACCGTCCAGCACGCCGCGCCCGGGTCCACGGTGCCGAGCATCCGGCCCGTCTCGCCCTCGACCACCACCACCTGCTCGCCGCCCGACCCCCGGATGTCGACGTCCGCGTGCGGCCGGTCGTGGGACGTCCAGTACCACCCGTTCGGCCGACGTCGCAGCACCTTTCGGGCGACCATGTCGTCCAGCACCGCCACCGCCGCCTCCCCGCCGAACGGCTCCAGCGCGTCGGGCGTCAACGGCAGCTCCGCCGCCGCGCACGCCAGGTGCGGCTCCAGCACGTACGGGTTGGTCGGGTCCAGCACGGTCGCCTCGACGGGCTTCTCCAACACGGCCGCCGGGTTGTGCACCAGGTAGGTGTCCAACGGGTCGTCGCGCGCCACGAACACCACCAACGCGTCGGTGTCACCGGTCCGCCCGGCCCGCCCCGCCTGCTGCCAGAACGACGCCAACGTCCCCGGGAACCCGGCCACCACCACGGCGTCCAGGCCGACGATGTCCACGCCGAGCTCCAGCGCGTTGGTCGACGCGACCCCGAGCAGCTCGCCCGACGACAGCGCCCGCTCCAGGGCCCGGCGCTCCTCCGGCAGGTAGCCGCCGCGATAGGCCGCCACCCGCTCCGACAGCTCCGGATCCACCTCCGCCAACTGCCGCCGCGCCCCGATCGCCGTCAGCTCCGCCCCGATCCGCGACCGCACGAACGCCAACGACCGCGCGCCCTCGACCACCAGGTCCGCCAGGATCCGCGCCGTCTCCGCGCCCGCCGACCGCCGCACCGGCGCGCCGTTCTCACCCTCCAACTCCTCCAGCAACGGCGGTTCCCACAGCGCCACCGTCCGCGCCGCCCGCGGCGACCCGTCCTCCGTCACCGCCGCGCACCGAACCCCGGCCAGGCGGGAAGCCGAAGTGGCCGGGTCGGCCACCGTGGCCGACGCCAGGATGAACACCGGGTCCGCGCCGTACCGCTGCGCCACCCTCCGCAACCGGCGCAGCAGCAGCGCCACGTGCGAGCCGAAAACTCCCCGGTACGAGTGACATTCGTCCACCACGACGTAGGAAAGCTTCCGGAAGAACCGCATCCACCGCGAGTGGTTCGGCAACACGCCCCGGTGCAGCATGTCGGGGTTGGTGAACACCCAATTGGCGTGCGCCCGAACCCAGTCGCGTTCCGCCATCGGCGTGTCCCCGTCGAACGACGCCGCCCGCACCCCCTCGACGCCCAACGCCTCCACCGACCGGAGTTGGTCCGCACCCAAAGCCTTCGTGGGGGACAGGTACAGAGCTGTTGCCTTCGGGTCGTTGTGAACGGCCGTCAACACGGGCAATTGGTATGCCAGCGACTTCCCCGAAGCCGTCCCCGTCGCGAGCACGACGTGGGAACCGCCCCACGCCAGCGAGGCCGCCTCGGCCTGGTGCCGCCACGGTTCCACGACCCCGCGCTCCACCAGCGCCTTTACCACATCCGGAGCGGCCCAAGACGGCCAGGGAACGGTGTCCGCGGGCCTCCGGGCCAGGTCGGCGGTGTGCGTGAGGGGCGATTCGCCGGCCGGAACCCCGGCGAGGACCCGGTCCAGCAGTCGACGTGCCTGGTTCGCCACGAGGCGCAGCTTCGCACACCCCACCGACATCACGGTTGCTTCCTGCGCCGATAACGGTGTGTGCACGGATCGGGACGCGGTGTCAGAAGCTTGCGCGCTATGAATAGACTCCGCCGCTATCGCATCCAATGAGGGATGCGTCACGTTGTGACGGTGCCGACACCTCGCGGTGGCGCCGGTGCCGGCGCAACGCGGTGCTTCCCGCCGTTGGGCTTGGAACACTCACCAGGAGGACGGATGTCCCGGCAATTCCTCGCGGAGGGCCTTGAGCTCTCCGGAGGTGACCAGGGCCTAGTCGCCGTGGTCGCCGTGGTCGCCCTGGCTGCCCTAGCCATTGGTTACCTGCTTCTTCGGGAGGTGCTGGCCGCGGGCCAGGGCACCGCGAAGATGCAGGACATCGCCAAGGCGGTTCAAGAGGGCGCAGCGGCTTACCTCAACCGGCAGTTCCGCACGCTCGGCATCTTCGTCGTGATCGTGTTCGCACTGCTGTTCCTGCTCCCCGCCGAGGACACCGGGGAACGCATCGGCAGGTCGCTGTTCTTCATCGTGGGCGCGGCGTTCTCCGCCGTGATCGGCTACCTCGGCATGTGGCTGTCCACCCGCGCGAACGTGCGCGTGGCGGCGGCGGCGAAGGAGACGGGTGGCCGCGAGAAGGCCATGCGCATCGCCTTCCGCACCGGCGGCGTGGTCGGCATGTTCACCGTCGGCCTCGGCCTGTTCGGCGCGGCGCTGGTGGTGCTCGTCTACACCGGCCAAGCCCCGAAGGTGCTGGAGGGCTTCGGCTTCGGCGCGGCGCTGCTCGCGATGTTCATGCGGGTCGGCGGCGGCATCTTCACCAAGGCGGCGGACGTCGGCGCGGACCTCGTCGGCAAGGTGGAGCAGAACATCCCCGAGGACGACCCGCGCAACGCGGCGACCATCGCGGACAACGTCGGCGACAACGTGGGCGACTGCGCCGGCATGGCGGCCGACCTGTTCGAGTCCTACGCGGTCACCCTGGTCGCATCGCTGATCCTGGGCACCGCGGCGTTCGGCGCGCAGGGTCTGCTGTTCCCGCTGATCGTCCCGGCGATCGGTGTGCTCACGGCGGTCATCGGCGTCTACATCACCAGCGCCCGCGCCGGTGAGAACGGCCTGACGGCGATCAACCGCTCGTTCTACATCTCGGCGGTCATCTCGGCCGTCCTGTGCACGGTGGCGGCGTTCGTCTACCTGCCCAGCTCGTTCGGCGAGCTGGACGGCGTGTCCGACGCGATCAAGTCCACCTCGGGCAACCCGGCGCTGATCGCGGCCATCGCGGTGATCATCGGCATCGTCCTGGCGGGCGTCATCCTGTGGCTGACCGGCTACTTCACCGGCACCGAGCACAAGCCGGTCAAGGACGTCGGCAAGACCTCGCTGACCGGCGCGGCCACCGTGATCCTGTCCGGCATCTCGGTCGGCTTCGAGTCGGCGGTCTACACGGCGCTGGTCATCGGCGGCGCGGTGTACGGCGCGTTCCTGCTGTCCGGTTCGGTGGTCGTGGCGCTGTTCGCGGTGGCCCTGGCCGGCTGCGGCCTGCTGACCACGGTCGGCGTCATCGTCGCCATGGACACCTTCGGCCCGGTCTCGGACAACGCGCAGGGCATCGCCGAGATGTCCGGCGACGTGGACGGCGAGGGCGCGCAGATCCTCACCGAGCTGGACGCGGTGGGCAACACCACCAAGGCCATCACCAAGGGCATCGCGATCGCCACCGCCGTGCTGGCGGCGACCGCGCTGTTCGGCTCCTACCGGGACGCCATCGCGCAGGCCCTGGCGGAGGTCAAGGTCGCCGCCGAGGACCTGCCGGTGTCCTTCACCAACCTGGTGTTCTCGCCGAACGTGCTGGTCGGCATCGCGATCGGCGCGGCCGTGGTGTTCATGTTCTCCGGTCTCGCGGTCAACGCGGTGACGCGGGCGGCGGGCGCGATCGTGTTCGAGGTGCGCCGCCAGTTCCGCGACAACCCGGGCATCATGGACGGCTCGGTCAAGCCCGAGTACGGCAAGGTCGTCGACATCTGCACCAAGGACTCGCTGCGCGAGCTGGCCACGCCGGGCCTGCTGGCGGTCCTGGCCCCGATCGCGGTCGGCTTCGGCCTCGGTGTCGGCCCGCTGGCCGGCTACCTGGCGGGCGCCATCGCGACCGGCACCCTGATGGCGATCTTCCTGGCCAACTCCGGTGGCGCCTGGGACAACGCGAAGAAGCTGGTCGAGGACGGCAACCACGGCGGCAAGGGCTCCGACGCCCACGCGGCCACCGTCATCGGCGACACGGTCGGCGACCCGTTCAAGGACACCGCCGGCCCGGCCATCAACCCGCTGATCAAGGTGATGAACCTGGTTTCGGTGCTGATCGCGCCGGCCATCGTCACCTTCTCGGTGGGCGAGGCCGCGTCGGCGGGCGTCCGGTACGCCATCGCCATCGTGGCCGCCGTGATCATCGTGGCGGCGGTCGTGGTGTCGAAGCGGCGCGGCACGGCCATCGCCGAGTCGCCCGCCGAGGCCACCGTGGCCAACGGCGCGGCCTGACGGTTCGCTGGAGAAGCGGGCGTCCCCGGACGGGGGCGCCCGCTTCGGCGTGTGGAGGTGTGGTTGCGTGGGCACACTGGACCTGCCGGTGTCGAGAGGAAGTGGACGTGATGAGGTTCCGCCTGGCCGTGGTGACCGCTGCCGCCCTGCTGGCCGCGGGGTGCTCCTCGAACGGCGGCTCGCCCGAGGCCACGGGCACGTCGTCGCCCTCCGCGGACGCCGTCGCCTGGATGGACAAGGTGTGCACCGCCTCCTCGTCGTTCGCCGCGGTGGAGAAGACGCCGCCCAAGCTCGACGCGAACGACCCCGCCAAGCTGAAGGCCGACATGAGCGCCTACATGGGGCAGCTCGCGGACGCGTTCAACAAGACGGCCACCCAGTTGAAGGAGGTCGGCCCGTCACCCGTCGCGGGTGGGGACGAGCAGGTGGCCAAGATGGCCGAGACGTTCGCCGGGATCGGCAAGTCGTTCACCGACGCGAAGGCCGCCGTGGACGCGGCGGACGCCAACGACCCCGTGGGCGGGCTCCAGGCGGCCGGTGACGCCATCGCGCGGCTGGACCAGTTCGTGGAGCCGCTGAAGGCGCTGGAGGCCACGCCGGAGCTGCGGGAAGCGGCGGAACAGGCCACCTCGTGCCAGGACCTGCGCACGCTGCGGCCGTCGGTGGGCAGCACCCCGACGTCGTGAGGGAGTAGGTTGCGGCCCGTCCCATCGCCGACTCCGGGGGAACCTCGTGAAGAAGACCATCGCCGTGGCCGGTGTGCTGGCCGCGGCTCTCGTGACCGGCGCGTGCTCCGGTTCCGGGTCGAGCGGCTCCTCGACCGCGCCCCGGACCACGACCACGACCGCCGCGGCGACCGCGGACCCGGTGAAGTGGACCGGCACGTTCTGCAAGGGCATCACGCCCACCGCCGAGGCCATCGTGGAGCTGCTGAAGACCCTGCTCAGCGGCCAGTCCGACCCGGCCGCGCAGAAGGCCGCGCTGATGGCCTACGCCGAGAAGGGCGGCAAGGCGCTGTCCGACGCGGCGAAGGAGCTGGAGGGCCTGGGCGCGCCGACGGCGAGCACCAAGGCGGCGCACGACGAGGTCGTGAAGTCGTTCACCGAATCGGGCAAGGAGCTCCAGGCGGCGGGGGTCGAGCTGGCCAAGCTCGACCCGAACGACCCCGAGTTCGCGACCAAGCTGGAGCAGCTCGGCTCGGAGCAGGCGGACGTGAGCAAGCTCCAGGCGCAGGTCGACAAGCTGCGCAACGACCCGGAGCTGAGCCAGGCGTTCCAGAAGGCGCCGGAGTGCGTCGAGATGGCCGAGAAGCTCAAGGGCCTCGGCGGCTGAGGCGTTATTCCACCTTAAGATCGCCCGGTCGGGGCTAGGCGCGCCTCGAACGTGTGTTCTACGCTGCGGGGCCGTGGGGCAACTGTCCTTCTTCTCGGCCGAGGCGCGGCACCCCTGTGTCGCGGACCTGGCCGGCCTGCTCTGCGGGCCCGGCCGGGCCGTGGGGTTCGCGCGGGGACGGGCCGCCCGGATCGCCGTGCCGCTGGACGAGCGGTGGCGGGGGTCCGCGCTGGTGGCGGCCCTGGCCGAGCGGGGGGTGCAGGCGCGGGTGGCCCTCGTGCCGCCGCCGGTGGTCGAGCCGGAGCCCGCGGACCCCGAAGCGGCCGAAGTGACGGACGAGTCCGAACCGGTCGAGGAGGAGCCGCCGCCGGACGTGTGGGAGGTCGCCACGCCGTTCCGGACCGACCTCACCGGGCTGGCCGCGCAGTGGGGCGAGGGTGACGCGAAACTCGTCCCGCCGGATTTCACCCCGCACGGCGGGGTACTCCGGATGTGGGCGCTCGCGTCGGGCCGTTGGGCCGAGTCCGGGTACGTGCTGGGGCTGGACCCGTGCGCCCCCGACACGCACGAACCGCTGCAAAAGGCGTTGGCGTCCTCGGGGCTGCCGGCCACACTGCTCAAGTCCGGCGGTCCGGCGCTCCGGGTCGTCGGCAGGCGGCGGTTGGAGCGCCTCGCGGAGCTGGTCGGCCGCGCCCCGCGCGGGGTCGGCGAACGGACGTGGCCCGCCGCGTAGCGGTCCTCCTGCCGAGCGATCGGGCACAGTTGTGTCACCCTGTCCCGACCAGGGCTGCCCCGGCGGCGACACAGGACAGTGCACACTGGCGGGTCGGGACACAGTGTTCGGAGAGAGCGGGACGGCGTGGCTGGATCGACACGGGCGAGGAAGACCAACGGGGACTCGGCAGGCGGCAATCGGCGGTTGGTGATCGTCGAGTCGCCCGCCAAGGCGCGCAAGATCGCGTCCTACCTCGGCAACGGCTTCGTCGTGGAGTCATCCAAGGGACACATCCGCGACCTGCCCCGCGGCGCGGCCGACGTGCCGGCGAAGTACAAGGGCCAGCCGTGGGCGCGGCTCGGCGTGGACGTCGACCACGACTTCGAGCCCCTCTACGTCGTGACGCCGGACAAGAAGTCGACCGTCGCCGAGCTGAAGGAGCTGCTCAAGGACGTCGACGAGCTCTACCTCGCGACAGACGGCGACCGCGAGGGCGAGGCCATCGCGTGGCACCTGCTGGACACCCTGAAGCCGAAGGTCCCGGTCCGGCGGATGGTGTTCCACGAGATCACCGAGCCCGCCATCCGCGCCGCCGCCGCGAACCCCCGCGACCTGGACCAGGACCTGGTCGACGCCCAGGAGACCCGCCGCATCCTGGACCGCCTCTACGGCTACGAGGTCAGCCCCGTGCTGTGGAAGAAGGTCATGCCGAAGCTGTCGGCGGGCCGCGTGCAGTCCGTGGCGACCCGGATCGTGGTCGAGCGGGAGCGGGAGCGGATGAAGTTCGTCACCGCTTCCTACTGGGACGTGTCGGCCGTCATGGACGCCGGCGCGGACGCCACCCCGCGCACGTTCGGCGCGCGCATGGTCGCCGTGGAGGGCGTCCGCCTCGCCACCGGCCGCGACTTCGGCCCCGACGGCCGCCTCAAGGACGGCGCCGAGGTCCGCGTGCTGGACGAGGCGCAGGCCCGGTCCATCGCGGACGGCCTGGTCAACGCCCGGATGACGGTCGCCTCCGTCGAGGAGAAGCCGTACACGCGCAAGCCGTACGCGCCGTTCATGACCTCGACGTTGCAGCAGGAAGCGGGCCGCAAGCTGCGGTTCTCCGCCGACCGCACCATGCGCACGGCGCAGAAGCTGTACGAGAACGGCTACATCACCTACATGCGCACCGACAGCACCACGCTGTCGGAGACGGCCATCGCCGCCGCCCGCGCGCAGGCCACGGAGCTGTACGGCAGCCAGTACGTCTCCAAGGAACCCCGCCAGTACAACCGGAAGGTCAAGAACGCCCAGGAGGCGCACGAGGCCATCCGACCGGCCGGCGAGGTCTTCCGCACGCCCGGCCAGGTCGCCCGCGAGCTGGACTCCGACGAGTTCAAGCTCTACGAGCTGATCTGGCAGCGCACGATCGCCTCCCAGATGGCCGACGCGCGCGGCAACACGACCAGCATCCGCATCACCGGCCGGGCCGCGAGCGGGGAAGAGGTCACCTTCGCCGCGTCCGGCCGCACCATCACCTTCGCGGGCTTCCTGAAGGCCTACGTCGAGACGGTGGACGCCGAGGCGGGCGGCGAGTCCGACGACGCCGAGTCGCGGCTGCCGCAGCTGGTCAAGGACCAGGCGCTGACCGCCGCCGAGCTGTCCGCGGACGGGCACTCCACGTCCCCGCCGCCGCGGTTCACCGAAGCGAGCCTGATCAAGACGATGGAGGAGCTGGGCATCGGGCGGCCGTCCACGTACGCCTCGATCATCAGCACCATCCAGGACCGCGGCTACGTGTGGAAGAAGGGCTCCGCCCTGGTCCCGTCCTGGGTGGCGTTCGCCGTGGTCGGGCTGCTGGAGCGGCACTTCGGCCGGCTGGTGGACTACGACTTCACCGCCGCGCTGGAGGACGAGCTGGACGGCATCGCCGCCGGCCGCCAGGAGCGCACGACGTGGCTGTCCGGGTTCTACTTCGGCGGCAACGTCGGCCCCGAGTCGTCGGTGGGCCGGTCCGGCGGCCTGAAGAAGCTGGTCGGGTCGAGCGTCGAGGAGATCGACGCGCGCGAGGTCAACTCGATCCCGCTGTTCGTGGACGGCGACGGCAACACCGTCGTGGTGCGCGTCGGCCGGTACGGGCCGTACCTGGAGCGCGAGGTCGACGGGGCGTCGCAGCGGGCGAACCTGCCCGACGACCTGCCGCCCGACGAGCTGAACCGGGAGATCGCGGAGAAGCTGTTCGCGACCCCGCAGGAGGGCCGGTCGCTCGGGGTGGACCCGGTCAGCGGGCACGAGATCGTGGCCAAGGAAGGTCGCTTCGGGCCGTACGTGACCGAGGTCCTGCCGGAGGCGCCGGACGGCAAGAAGGCGCCCAAGCCGCGCACCGGGTCGCTGTTCAAGACCATGTCGCTGGAGACGGTGACGCTGGACGACGCGCTGAAGCTGCTGTCGCTGCCGCGCGTGGTGGGCAAGGACCCGGAGACCGGCGCCGAGATCACCGCGCAGAACGGCCGGTACGGGCCGTACCTGAAGAAGGGCACCGACTCGCGGTCGCTGACCAGCGAGGACCAGCTGTTCACGGTCACCCTCGACGAGGCGCTGAAGATCTACGCGGAGCCGAAGAAGCGAGGCCGGGCCGCCGCCGCGCCGCCGTTGAAGGAGCTGGGCGCGGACCCGGTGTCCGGCAAGCCGATGGTGGTCAAGGAGGGTCGGTTCGGGCCGTACGTGACCGACGGTGAGACCAACGCGTCGCTGCGCAAGTCCGACAGCGTCGAGGGGCTCAGCGACGAGCGGGCGGCCGAGCTGCTGGCGGAGAAGCGGGCGAAGGGGCCGGTGACGAAGAAGAAGACGGCCGCCAAGTCGACCGCGAAGACCGCGGCGAAGACGTCGACGCGGAAGAAGACGCCGGCCAAGTCGAAGAGCTAGCGGGATGATGCGGCGGTGGACACCTTCGGCCCGGACGACTTCGGCCCGGACGGCACGCAGGCCCCACCGCCGCCCCGCTTCTTCCCGGACCCGCTCGCGGGCCTGGTGACCGGCGAACACCTACCACCGGCCGCGGCCGGTTCGAGCACGTCCGCGGTGGGCGGTCCGGTGTCGGGGGCGGCCTCCGGCCCCCGTCTCCATGATCCCACCGGGTACCGACAATCCGACGCGCCGGCGGGTGCCGGGGAACGCCGCCCGACCGCACGCCGCACGTCCGGCCGGCCCACGCAGTCCCGCGGCTCGGCGCAACCCGGTCGGTCCGCGCAGCCGGCGCGGTCGGCGCAGTCGGGTTGGCCCGTGCAGCCGGCTCGGTCGGCGCAGTCGGGTTGGCCCGTGCAGCCGGCTCGGTCGGCGCAGCCCGGTTGGCCCGCGCAGTCCGCTCCGCTCGCGCCCTCCGGGCGTTCCGCGCAGGCGGCTCGGCCGGTGCAGCCGGTGCCGCAGGGGTGGAACACCCCACAAGCGCCGCCGCCCTCGCCCTACGCGTACCCGGTGGCCCGCCAACCGGTCCAGAACGCGCCCGCCCTCGCCGTCCCGCCCCACGCGGCGCTCCCGCAGCGAGCGCCACGACCTGCGCAGAAACCGCAGAACCAGACCGCCGGCCGGGTCGGGTGCCTGGTGGTCCTCGCGGTGCTCGGCGGGCTGCTCTTCCCGGTCGTGCGTGCGATCATCGAGGCAGTGGTCAGACTGTTCTCGTGACCGATCAACCACCCGAATGGTGGATGTGGTCATGTGACCAGACAGCCCCGGCTACCCTGATTGCCTGCACGAACGGCGGGGGTGAGCACCATCCAGGACGGCGGCGGCACAGCGGCGTCAATGAGCCACCGGATTCGCAGTGTGTTGGCGATCCGGCCGTTCCGCAGGCTGTGGGGTGTCACCTATCTGTGCAGTGTTGGTGACTGGCTGTCACTTCTCGCGTTGACCGGTCTGGTCTCGCGGCTGACCCAGAGCTACCAGTGGGAGAGCTTCGCGCTCAGCCTGGTGGTCCTCACCCAGCTCCTGCCGGGCATCCTGTTCGCCCCGCTCGGCGGCGTCCTGGCGGACCGGTTCGACCGGCGCAAGATCATGGTCGTCTGCGACCTGCTGCGCGGCGGCCTGTTCATCTCCATCGCGCTCGTCGGCACCGCCTGGTGGCTGTTCATCGCGAACTTCCTGGTCGGCTGCTGCGCGATGCTGTGGATCCCGGCCAAGGACTCGGCCGTGCCGAACCTGCTGCGCCGCCCCGACCAGGTGGAGACCGCGAACCAGCTCGGCCTGGTCATGACCTACGGCATCTCGGTCATCAGCGGCGCGGGCCTGTACTCGCTGATCTCCGGCATCCCCGGCTACCTGCACCTGCAGAACACCGACATCGAGTTCCGCATCGCCACCATCGCCGTCATGGTCAACGGCGCGCTCTACGTGACCTCGGCGATCCTGGTCGCGGTGCGCATCCCGGAGCTGTCCGGCCGCATCACCCGCGCCAAGCCGGTCAAGGGCGAGCGCGAGGGCTTCTTCGCCATGCTGCGCGACGGGCTGCGCTTCGCCGGCCGCACCCCGCTGGTCCGCGGCCTGGTCATCGGCATGATCGGCGCGTTCGCGGCGGCCGGCGCGGTGATCGGCACGGCCAAGCTCTACGCCAACTCGCTGCTCGGCGGCGACTCGACGTTCGGCCTGCTGTTCGTGGCGGTGTTCGCCGGTCTCGCGGTCGGCATGGCGGTCGCGCCGCGCGCCGCCCGCCGGATGACCTACGACCGGCTGTTCGGCGTCACCATCGTGCTGGCCGGCACGAGCCTGCTCGTGGTCGCCATCGCGCCGCACCTGTGGGTCGCGCTGATCGCCGTCGCCCTGGTCGGCGGCTGCGCCGGCATGGCGTTCCTGACCGGTCTGACGATCGTCGGCTCCAAGGTCGAGGACGCGATGCGCGGCCGGACCGTCGCGCTGATCCAGTCCCTGCTCAAGGTCGTGCTGTTCGCCGCCTCGGGCACCGCGCCGCTGCTGGTCAGCCTGATCCAGCGGCGCACGGTGACCGTGTTCGGCCACCCCATGCAGGTCGACGCCACCCGCCCGGTGCTCTTCGGCGCGGCCCTGATCGCGATCCTGCTCGGGCTCATCGCCTACCGGCAGATGGACGACCGGCGCGCCGAGCCGATCCTGTCCGACCTGCTCGCGGCCCTGCGCGGCCGGCGCCGGCGGACCGGCGGGCTGCTCATCGCCGTCGAGGGGGAGCGGCGCGCGGACACCGCCGCCCAAGCCCGGCTGCTCGCCGACGCGCTGCGCGCCGAGGGCCGCCAGGTGCTGCTGGCCTCCGACCCGGACCTGGACGAGCAGCGGCTGCGCAACCTGCTGTCCACCGCCGACCTCGCCGGGGTCCGGGCGCACGCCCTGGTCGCCGCTGCCGTGCGCGCCGACGTCGTGGAACGCGAGGTGCGGCCCGCGCTGGACGAGGGCGCGGTGGTCGTGATGGAGCGGTACGTGGACAGCCCGCTCGCCCACTTCAGCGCGGTCGGCAGCGTCGAGCCCAGCGAACTGGAGGGCCTGGTCGACTGGGCCACCGGGCGGCTGCGGCCGGACGTGACCGTGCTGCTGGACCGCACCCCGACCGCGCCGCCGGGGAAGGGCCTGGTCGAGGACCACTGGCGGGTGCAGCGGCTGCTGACCGAGATGGCGTCCGCCGACCCCGAGCGGTACGTGGTGGTGGACGCGGACGGGTCCGCCGAGGAGGTGGCCGCCCGGGTGAGCGCCGTGGTGGTGCCGCTGGTGACCCGGTCGTCCGCGCGGCCGGTGGTCGAGTCGTCGTGAGGGCTGGGTAGGTTTTCTCGCCGTGAAGGGTGTGTGGAGCGAGGTCGTCGGCCAGCCCGACGCGGTCGCCGTCCTGAGCGCCGCCGCGGAGGCCGCCGCGTCCATCGTCGCCGGTGGCACGCCCGCGCCCGGCGCCATGACCCACGCCTGGCTGTTCACCGGTCCGCCCGGCTCGGGCCGCTCGGTGACCGCCCGCGCGTTCGCCGCCGCCCTCCAGTGCACGGTGGTGGGCGACCGGCCGGGCTGCGGCGAGTGCTCCGGGTGCCACACGACCCTGGCGGGCACGCACGCCGACGTCCGCGTGGTCGCGCCCGAGGGGCTGTCGATCTCCGTGGCCGAGATGCGGTCGCTGGTGCAGGTGTCCGCGCGGCGGCCCACGTCCGGGCGGTGGCAGGTCGTGATCATCGCCGACGCCGACCGGCTGACCGAGGGCGCGGCGAACGCGCTGCTCAAGGCGGTGGAGGAACCGCCGGACCGGACCGTGTTCCTGCTGTGCGCGCCGTCCGACCACCCCGACGACGTGTCGGTGACCATCCGGTCGCGGTGCCGCATCGTGTCGTTGGGCACGCCCCGGCTGGACGCGATCGCCGAGGCGCTGCGCGAGGAGGGCGTGCCGGCCGACCAGGCGGCGTGGGCGGCGTCGGTCTCCGGCGGCCACGTCGACCGCGCGCGGCGGCTGGCGTCGGACGAGGCCGTGCGGGCGCGCCGGGAGTCCGTGCTGCGCATCCCGCTCGGCCTGCGGCGGCCGGCGGACATCTTCACCTGCGCGGACAGCCTGGTGCAGGCCGCCGAGGCGGACGCGCTGACCGCGAACGAGGCGCGCGACGAGGCCGAGCGGCACGCCCTGGAGACCGCGATGGGCGCCGGCGGCACGGGGAAGGGCACGGCGGCGGCGACGCGCGGTGCCAAGGGTGCGTTGAAGGACCTGGAGAAGCGCCAGAAGTCCCGCGCGACCCGGACCCAGCGCGACTCCCTGGACCAGGCGCTGGTGGACCTGGCCGCGTTCTACCGGGACGTGCTCGTGACGGCGACCGGCGCGCGGGCCGTGCTGAACCACCCGGACCGGGCCGAGGACGCCCGCGAGGCGGCGCGGACGTGGTCCCGCGAGTCGACGTTGCGGCGCTTGGAGGCCGTGCTGGCGTGCCGGGAGGCGCTGGAGATGAACGTGAAGCCGCGCATCGCGGTGGAAGCCATGCTCACCACCCTGCACCGCGGCTGACCAGCCGTTCCCCACCTTTCCCGGTACTCGCGCGCGACCGGAACCAGTCGCGGACCTTCCGCGTGGCGGTCACGCGCTGCCACGATGGCGTCACTCGTCGTTCGCCGCCGCGACGGGCCTCGACTCACCCTCGACGCCCGGATGGATGGTGCCGTGAACCTGACCCGCCGAACCCTGCTCACCTCGGCCCCCGCCCAGGCCGCCCCCGCCCTGGCCACTCCCGCCGCAGCCGCCCCCGCCCTGGCCGCCCCCGCCCTGGCCACTCCCGCCCTGGCCACTCCCGCCCTGGCCACTCCCGCCGCAGCCGCCCCCGCTTCCGGCGGCCCGGCTCCCTCCGCCGTCCCCGCTGGGGCTCCTCCGGCGTCAGGGGCGCGGGAAGCCCGCTTCCGCGCGGCCCTCGACCACGCCGTGGCCAAGCTCCGCTCCGTCGCGCCGCGCGTGACGTCGTTCCCGGAGGAGACCAGGTTCGAGCGCTGGACCTACGTCGACGACGGCGGCTGGGTCGGCGGCTTCTGGCCGGGCCTGCTGTGGCTGGCGCACGTGGACACCGGCGACCCCCTGTTCCGCGACCTGGCCATCGCGTCGGCCGAGCGGCTGGCTCCCCGCAAGGACCACCCCCGCGACCACGACCTGGGCTTCCTCTTCTACCCCTCCTGGGTGACGGCGTGGCGGCTCACCGGCGAGGCGAAGTGGCGCGCCGGCGCGATCAAGGCCGCCGACGGCCTGATCGCCCGCTTCAACCCCGCGGGCCGCTTCATCCGCGCGTGGGGCGCGCTCGGCACCCCGGGCAACGCCGGCCGCGCGATCATCGACACGATGATGAACCTGGACCTCCTGGCGTTCGCGACCCGGGAGACCGGCGACCCGAAGTACCTCGACACCGCCGTCGCCCACGCCAGGACCACCCGCCGGCGCTTCCTGCGCCCCGACGGTTCCACCCCGCACGTGTTCGACTTCGACCCCGCCACCGGCGCGCCCCTCGGCCCCGGCACGGTGCAGGGCTACAGCCCGACGTCGGCGTGGGCGCGCGGGCAGTCGTGGGGGCTGTACGGGTTCACGACGATGTTCCGCCGCACCGGCGACCCCGAGTTCCTCGACACCGCGTGCCGCATGGCGGACTTCGCCCTGGGCGCGCTGACGCCGGACCACGTGCCGGTGTGGGACTACCGGTCGCCGCTCGCGCCGAACGACGTCAAGGACGCCTCGGCGGGCGCGATCATGGCGTGCGGGCTGCTGGACCTGGCGCGCGCGTCCGACCGGCCGCGGTACCGCGAGTCGGCGCTGCGGATCCTCGACGCGTTGTGCCGGACGTGCCTGACCACCGCGTCGAGCCGGCACGAGGCCGTGCTGGCGCGGGGGACGCGGCACCGGCCGGCCGAGATCGGCGTCGAGGTGTCGCTGCCCTACGGCGACTACTACCTCGTCGAGGCCCTGTTGCGGGTGCTCAAGCCGGTCGAGGTCGGTCGGGCGATCGGCTTGTGAGGGCCGCCCCGCCGCCCCCGCCCCGTCCCCTCCTCATTCACGGGACGCGGGAGTCGTCGTTCGGTTCCGAATCCGGCATGTCACTCGATGGGGTGGCCCGCCGGAGTCGCGGGCGGTTGGTCGGGATCGCTGCCACGACTACCACGCCGATCAGGAGCAGGGCGGTCCCGGTCCAGAAGATGGGGATCGTCTTGTAGGCGGCGTTCGTGTAGGCCAGCGGGTGGCCTCCCTGGTTCTTGGGCGGGGCGGCCTGCCCGCCGCCGGGCGGCGTCTGGGCCGGCGCGCACACCACCCCGCCGTTCGGGGCCGCCGCGCGGACGATCTGCTCACCCAGGGACACCTGTGCCAACGCCGACGGCAGGTTCGGCAGCCCGAGGGCGTCGGTCGGCAACAGCTGGAGGTCGAGCAGCCGCGCGGTGGCCCCGAGCATGAACCCCTTGATCACGGGGCCGCCTTGCTGGAGCGGACCGTCGAGCACCATCGACTTCTCGTTGAGCTGCGCGATCTGCAACCGCAGCACACCGATGTCGAGCTTGCGTTCGCCCAGCGCGCCGACGACGGGCAGGTCGCCGGTGAGCGGCAGGCCGATCGGCACGTCGAGCTTCGGGTTCGCGGCGTCCAGGACGCCAAGTTCCTTGCCGCCCTGCGAGACCCGGAGCACGGGAGCGGTGTAGGTGACCCCGGACGTGGCCGCGTCGCCGGTGGACAGGGCGGTCAGCGTCGGCCGGCTGACGACGTCGATGCGGATCTCCATCGGCGTGCCCGCGAGCAGCCGGACGCTCGCCGCCTGGAGGGTTGACGTGGACTTCACGGCCTTGTTCGCGCTGCCCGGCAGGTCCACCAGCTCGACGGTGGAGCGGGCGCTGAGCGTGTCGGGCAGGCTGAGCAGGGAGCCGGTCGCGCCGGTGTCGGGCGAGCCGGACAGCAGGCCGCCGAGCTGGCTGAGGGGAGCGCCGAGCCCCTTGAGGCCGTCGATCAGCGCCTGCTTGCCGGCCGCGTCGAGCTTGGGCGTGTCGCCGGTGAGCATGCCGGTCAGGTCGGTCGAGCCGGGCAACGTCGGGATGGCGTTGAGCACCGACAGGCTCGCGACGGACGTCCGGGCGTCGGCCAGCGGCGACACGCACGGGCCCAGCTCGTCGTGCCAGCGGGCGTGGGCGCTGCCGTTGAGGAGGCCGACCTTGAGCAGGGCGTCCAGCGGGGTCGGTGGCGGGGTGAGGCCGCCGGTGGCGGGCGCGGCGTTGTCCGGGGAGGCGGTCTGGACGAGCGTGCCGGGCGTCTGCGGCGCGCGGCCCTGGACGGCGAACCCGAGCGGGGAGGCCTGCGCGACGGCCCGCTCGTAGGTCAGGAACGCCTCGGTGTTGGCCTGGGCGCTGGCCAGCCCCACCCCGACCTCCGCCGCGGACTGCTTGGGCAGCTGCTCGCTGAACCCGGGAAGGATCGTGCTCGTCGGCACGGACTCCGGCGCCAACCGCACCACCGCGAGCCCCGTGCCGGCGTCCCCGACCGCGTGCGCGGTGATCGGCGGACCGGCCGACGCGGGCGGCTGGTTCGGGTCGCGCGGACCGGGCACCGGGGTCGTCGTGGGCTGGGCGAACGCGGGGGCGGCGCACAGCGCGACCAGCACGGCGGCGGCGGGCAGGGCCATCAGGCGCATCGGTGCGGTACCTCCCACGACGGCGACGTCGACTGCGGCGCGCGCGTGAGCGGCGTCACGTACGGGCTAACGACCGCACCCCCTGGTGGGTGACGGTCCATGGCTGGGCTATAGTTGTCGCGTCTCGCCGCCTTAGCTCAGTCGGCCAGAGCGGCTCACTCGTAATGAGCAGGTCGTCGGTTCGATTCCGACAGGCGGCTCGCAGGTGAGACACCCCGGATGGCTCCGGGACGGCTCCTCCGTGGAGCTAGTCGTGGAGCCATCCGGGGTTATCGTCGTCTCCATGGCGACCAAGTCGGCGGACTCACGCACCCAACGCGGCGAGATCGAGACGCTTCCGAGCGGAGCGCTGAGGGTCCGCGTGTACTCCGGCCTCGACCCCCTCACGGGCAAGCGGGTGTACCTCACCGAGACGGTCCCGGCGGGGCCGAAGGCCGCGAGGCAGGCGGAGAAGATCCGCACCCGCTTCCTCGCCCAAGTCGACGAGCGACGCAGCCCGCGCACCAAGGCGACGGTGAACCAACTACTTGATCGCCACTTCGACGAGTTGGACGTCGAGGAACAGACGAAGAACGATTACCGGTCCCTGGCGGCTAAGCACATCCGGCCTCTGATCGGCTCCAAGCCGCTCGCCAAGGTGACCGGTGAGCTTCAAGACTCCTTCTATCGGGAACTTCGCCGTTGCCGTGACCACTGCGACGGCAAGCGGTTCAAGAAGTGCCGGACCACCCGCCCGCACGAATGTGACCACCGGTGCCGCGAGCACACGTGTAGCGGCCTGTCCGATGCGTCTATCCGCAAGATTCAGTCCATCCTTAAGGGAGCGGGCAAGCGCGCTTTCCGCTGGGAGTGGGTCGGTAGCAACCCGTTCGACAAGGCAGAGTCCCAGCCCGCGCCAAAGCCCAACCCTCAAGCGCCTACCCCGACGCAGGCCGCCGCAATTCTGATGGAGTCGTGGTACGACCTCGACTGGGGAATGTTCATCTGGACCAAGACAATTGCGGGCTCCCGGCGCGGCGAGACGTGCGCTTTCCGCTGGCGGGACTTCGACCCAGACTCCAAACTGTTGCACGTAAAGCGCAACATTCGTCAGCGAGGGTCGCGGACTTGGGAGAAGGACGTCAAGACTCACCAAGAGCGCAAACTGTCGCTGGATGACATGACTGTTCAACTCCTAATCTGGTACCGCTCGTATTGCGCAGAACGGGCCGGGTTGCACGATATGCCCGACGATGCCTTCATCTTCACAGCAAGCCCGGACGGCTCTACTTACCGTAAGCCGGATACAGTGAGTCAGCGGTTCGAGCGCCTTTGTGCGCGCCTTGGCTGGGATATGCATATCCACGAGATGCGCCACTACAACATCACTGAACTAATCTCTCATGGAGTTGACCTTCGAACCGTTGCTGGCCGAGTAGGACACAGCGGTGGCGGAGTGACGACGCTGAAGTACTACAGCGGTTTCCGGCTAGACGCCGATCAGCGCGCGGTGCAGGTCTTGGCGTCGTCCATGCCCATCCCGCCGATCGACCTTAATGCGGCGAAGGTGGTGCCGCAAATGCCCGCCGTCAACCTAGAAAGCCCATACCTGAAGATCGCCGCTGACCTAAAGGGCGCTATCGCATGTGGCGCTTTGCAGGCCGGAGACTACCTCCCTCAGGTTGCCCGGTTGGCCGAACGCTATGGTGTGTCTTTCGGGACCGCCCAGCGAGCCATTGGAGAACTCCGTTCGGCCGGGCTCGTTGCCGTTAGCCGCGGGAAGCGTGCGGTTGTGATCGATACGGTGATGTCTCAAACCGAACCACTAGCGGATGTCGTCGGTCTCGACAACCGTCGCCGCGAAGGCCGCAAAGCTGTGCCTTACGCCAGTCAACCCACGGAGTCGCGCTCATCCCGCACTTGATACGACGGACGCTCATATGCGCTCATCCGCTCCGCCATCCTAGCGTTTGCAACACGCAGCCAGTTCGACACCCGACAAACGTCGTCGTGGACTAAGGTCTGTGCATGACTGAAAGCGATGGCACGCAGGAGGCAGCACCTCTTCCAGGCATTAAGATCAAGAGCATAACGCTCATCGATGGCTCACGGCACGTACTTCCTGAAGTCGGAGTCACCGCTATCGTCGGCGGCAACAACACTGGCAAGAGCACTCTTCTGCGCCAGCTCGGCAGCCGACTTCAGTCCGAGCCGGCGAATTTTCCACCTCCAGGTGATCTGGCAATCTGCCAAGGGTTGGAGCTTGAGGTTTCGGGAACTCATGAGGACCTTTTCAACTGGATACGCGCAAATGCGGTACTCCAAAGGCCTCATAAGAATGACCCCAACCCTCGCGAATTGTATGCCCGTCCGGGGACGAATGCACTCGGCGCGGAAGATATTCAAAGCGCCTGGCCACGCATAGTGAATGGCGCGATTCCAAATTTGGCCCCTTTTCTCGTGAGCTACGCCGACGTTGGTAGTCGGCTGGGGCAGCCCTTCAACGTCAGCCACCGCAGTCGGCCGGGTGACCATCCAACTTCGCCTATTCACTACCTTGAGGACGACGACCGTCTTCGCAGGAAGCTCGACTCTTTGTTCTTTGACATATTTGGCCTCCACCTCACGCTCGACAAACTGGGAACAACTACTACCCTTCGTGTAGGTGACGAGCCACCTGGGCTTAAGTTGCTCACTTATCACGACAACGCAGCAGCCGTGCGAGACGAGTTGGATAGACTCAGCCCTGTTGATGCTCAAGGTGATGGGATGCGGGCTCTAATGGGCCTACTCCTACCTCTTGTGACTGCCACATATCCTGTCATTATCGTCGACGAGCCTGAGGCTTTCCTTCATCCACCCCAAGCGGTGAAACTGGGTAGAATACTTGGTGAGCTTTCGCGGGACAACAGAGTGCAGGTGATTCTGGCTACCCATGATCGCAACATACTCATTGGCCTGCTGCAGAGCAATGCATCACTTGCAGTCATAAGGTTGACCCGTGATGGCAACACGTCGAGTTCGCATCGGCTTGAACCTGATCAGATTCGTACGATTTGGTCAGATCCGGTCCTGAAGTATAGCCACGTTCTTGACGGCTTGTTTCATAGTCGTGTTGTTGTGGCGGAGAACGAACGTGATTGCACATTCTACGCTGCGGCACTCGATGCGGCCCACGAGGAAATGCCCTTGCCTATCACCCCGAGTGAAGTCTTGTTCGTCCCGACAAACGGAAAGGATGGGCTAGCGCCCGTAGTTGAGGCGCTTGCCCGTCTTAAGGTTCCGGTAATTGCGAGTCCGGACCTCGATATGCTCGACGACACGACTAAGATGAAGCGCTTGCTGAAAGCACTTGGTCGTGAATGGGCTGATTTTCAGGAAGACTACATTGCGTGTACAGCGCCGTTCCGTGTTTCTCGCCAGACGCCGACTTTGGAACACGTCGCGCGCAGTATAGAAGCCTTCCTGAAGAAGCAGTGCGAAGACTTTCCTGAAGCACTTTGGGATTCCTCACTTAGAGATGAACTGAATTCCTTGACGCGGGTAGAGGGTAGTCCTTGGAATGCCTTGAAGACGGTCGGAACGCTCGCGTTCCCGCAAGCAGTATCCGGTCGTGCGAATAAGCTCTTGGAGCGACTGGACCAAGCCGGGTTGGTGCTTGTGAAGGTCGGTGAGCTAGAGCGATTCGCCCACGGCTACGATGTCGACGCCCGTAAAGGGTTGACGTGGTTGCGAGCAGCCCTTCAAGCCGGAGTGCATCGAGGAGATGCGGCCAAGGGCCATGTTCGAAGGTTCTTCTCCATGCAAGGATCTTGACCACGGCACGAAGATGGCGCGTGAGTTTGTGTTCCGTAGGTGGTTTGAGGCCACAACCTACAGATGTGGATCACGATACGGCAGCCACTCTCGGCGCAGCCGTGCGTGTCTCGTAGGCTCGGGGGCGTGAGCGACGAAGAGCGCGGCGCGTGGAAGAAGTTCGGCGAGCGGTTGGTCTACGACAACCGGTGGGTCAAGGTCGGGCTCGCCGACGTCGAGGCACCCAACGGCGAGCGCTGGGAGTACCACGTTGTCCACTTGGCTAGAATCGCAATAGCTCTGGTCGTAAACGACCGGGACGAAGTGCTCATGCTCTGGCGCTACCGCTTCCCCACCGACCAATGGGGGTACGAACTTCTCGGCGGCATGGTTGATGACGGTGAGGACGCCGCCGCAACGGCCGCGCGAGAGGCCGCCGAAGAGAGCGGCTGGAAACCGATTGGCGAGCCAGAGCATCTGGTCAGCTTCGAACCGCTTCCCGGTCAGGTCACGGCGCAGGTTGACGTGTATTTGTGGCGTGACGCCGAGTTGATCGGCGAGCCAACCGACACCGAAGAAGCCGGCCGCGTCGAGTGGGTTCCGCTCAGCAAGGTCAACGAGTTGGCGCAGCGGCAGCAATTGTTGGGTTCGGGCACGCTCGTGTCATTGCTCTACTACCTGAATTCACGCCGTACGTGACTTGCTGGCTGGAAACGTGAGCTGGGCGAGTCGGCGCAAATGACGGTCGGACCTGATCTGTTGACCAAGCCGTTTCGCTTCGCGCGCGTACGATTGTGCAGCGTCCCGTTCGCCGGCGGCAGCGTGCGCGAACGCGAGATCGACCAACATGCCGACTCGCGCGCGGATGAATTCAGGCGGCAGGCGCGGTAGAGCGCGCGTCAGGTGATCGACCGCTTCCGGGTCGCCGAGTCGGGCGAGTGCGTTGCCGCGCCAGCGGGCGAGATGGCTGCCGCCGAGAAACACGAACGGCAAGAGCGGGTCCACCGGGTCGGCCGGTAGGAGTGCGTCCGCCTCGTCGAAGGCTTGGACGGCGTTGTCCCGCTGGCCGGCGGCGGCGTAGCCCTCTCCGTGCGCCGCAGCGAGCCATGCCCGTAGCAGCGGCGTTGCAACGTCGTCAGCGAGCGCGCGAGCCTCCGCGAGCTGGTCAAGCGCGGACGCGGTCTCTCCGACGTCGATCAACACGAAGGCCTGCTCAGCCGTCGCGTGTGCCAACAGCCCCACCGAACCTGCCTCGCGAGCGGCGGCCTTCGCGCGCTGGTAGTGCACCCACGCCTGGTTGATCGCGTTCCGGTCGAGTGATTCCCAACCCGCCAGCGTGGATGCCTCGACCAGAACGCTCGCCAGTCCCTCACGGTGCCCGCGACCGGTGCCGTACTGGAGAAGGTTGCCGACTTGTTCGATCTGGCTGCGGAGCTGGTCGAGGAGAGTGATCCCACCGAATCTGCGGTCGACGTGCCGAGCGTGATCAACCTGTCTGCGGAAGATCTCAACGGTGGCGCTGTCTACCTGGCTTGCCGAGGCGAGACGCAAGCGGAGTTCGCTCGCCTCATCGTCTTCAACCTCGGGCGGGAACCCTAGTTCTTCGTTCGTGCGCCCGTAGATGTCGCGGAACAGCCTCCGGTAAGTGGGGCTGCTGACCGGCTCATGCCCGTTCTCCCACCGCGACAGCTTCGTCTTGAGACTGGTTCGCGTCATGATCGGTTCGCCGAGCATGTCCGCACGCTTGATGAGCATGGTCATCACTGCGTCGGCGGAGTACCCGAGCAGCTTTCGGACCGCCTGAAGCTTGGTCGGGGTGGTCAATGCGCACCGTCCGAATAACCGGGTTTACCAGCGGAGTTATCTCGGGTTAACGAACCGCGGATTAACCTGCGCCATCTGTGGATCGGTGCGCAAATGCCGTTTCTTGTAGGCATGAGCGGAAAGCGAAACGGCGCGACGATCACGGCCCCGGTGCTGTGCGTCCCCCCGACCACAGCGGCCCTACCGGGGTTGCTCGTCGGTGCGGGCGGCTACGGCCTCCAGGCGGCTGCTCATCGTGTCGAGCCGCTCGGTGATGTCCTGCAAGTGGTCCTGGATGCTCTCCAGGCGCGACAGGATCTCGTCGGTGGGGTTCCCGGTCTCCCCGGGCCGCAACGGCGTGTCTCCACGCAGCACAGCCGACAGGTGCCCAGGGTGCCACTCCAGGGCGACCGACAGCGCTTCGAGCGTGCGGCGGCTGCGCCGGCGTTCGACGGTGTGGTTCTCCAGTTCGCGGACGATGGCCTGGGAGATCTTCGACCGTTCGGCAAGCTCTCGCTGTCGCAAGCCAAGCTCGCGCGACCGCGCCTTGATGGCCTTGCCGACCGCAGACCAATCCTCTGCCACGTATTCCTCCGCGCTCCGCCTCGCGGTCGAGATTAGCGCGAACCGCTGATATTGCGCGGCGATTGGTGTGCCGTGCCCACTGATTCGACCTCTCACGCAATCGCGACCGCTGAAATAGGCGTGTAATCCCGCCTATTTTGGCGAATCAAAGCCAAGGGCTTTCCACGATGGGTACACCCATGCCTGACGCCGGGCGGCCGGCGTTCTACACGGTCCGCGAGGCTGCCCGGTTGCTTCGCGTCGATCCGTCCACGCTGTACCGGGCACTTCGGGAAGACGGGTTCCCGGCGATCCGCGTCCGGACCCGCTACGCCATCCCGTCCGCCGCGCTCCACAAGCTGATCGAGGAGGCCGCCGAGACGGGCGGTGTCGTGGACGCGGGTGTTCCGGCCGACGAGCGCAGCGTTCGCGGCCTGAACCGACTCGTCGGGGGTGCGTGGTGAACGAGCCCGTGAACCCCGACGAGTACTTCGAGGGCATCGCGTCGAGGCTGGACCGGTTCGCCCCGGTGCCGGATGACGTGCTGTGGGAGTTGGTGACCCGCGACGGTGCCTGCATGGCGGAACGGTCCGCTGGACAGGAACCGAACTTCACGGGTGACGCGGTGGCTGACCGCGAGTTGGCCGCGCAGGTCTGCGCCAAGTGCCCGGTGCGGGACGCCTGCTTGGAACTGGAGTTCCGGACGTCCGGTGCGGACGGCTTGGGCGTGTGGGGCGCGCTGAACGACGACGACCGCCGCGCGGTCTACCCGGTCTGGCTCGCCCGACGCGACGAGACGGAAGGCGGTGACCGGTGATGGAAGCCGCTGTGTTCACCGTGACACCGACGATGTTGCTCGCAGCCCTCGGGGTTGTGCTCGGGGTGTTCATGGTCTGGCGGGCGAGTGTCCGCAAGGCCAGGGCTGCCGCCGACGCAGCGCGAGCTGGTGCCCGAGCCATGTCGCTCATCGGTCGGGTACTCGTGGTGGGCAGTGTGATCGTCGGAGTTCAGTGGGTCGTCATCACGCACGCTGCCCACAACACTCCGCTGGTCGCGACCGTGCTCGGGCTGCCCGCGCTGTTCACGGCGCACACCGTGGTTCGTGCTCTGACCATCGTGGCGGATGGTGGCGGAACCACGCGCAGGGATCGGCGTGGTGGTCGGCGATGAACCGCATGATCAAGTCCGCGGAAGGGGTGTCCGCGTTCGCGCGGGCACCCCGCCCGGGGGTCGAGGCACTTGCCCAGGAAGCCGCGCAGGCTGCGGCTGTCCGTGCACTGCGCTCGCACCCGGACGTCGTGGCGCTTCGGGTCGAGCAGGTCCGCGTTCAGGTCGACCGTCTGTGCTGGGGCGGCATCGTGCTCGGACTGGCGTTCACGATGACCAACGTCCAAGCGTTCGCGGCCGGGGGCAGCGCGCCCTGGTCGCTCGCGTGGCTCGCCGCGTGGTTGGTCGACCCGATGGTCTCGCTCGTGTTGCTGTCCATCCTCCGCGCGGAGCAGATCACTGCCCGGTACCGCGTCAGGACCGGGCCATGGGTCCGACGCGCGAAGTGGTTCACGTTCGCAGCTACGTACGTCATGAACACATGGTCATCGTGGGTGGCGGGGTCCGTGGCCGGGGTGGTGCTGCACTCGGTTCCGCCTCTGGTGGTGTTCACGGCCGCCGAAGCGGTGACGGACCTGCGGGACAAGCTCACGGCGGCAGTCGCGGAGGCGTTCACGGAGGCTGGTGGAGTCCCGCAGCCCGCCGGCACCGACGCGGTTCAGCCCGCAGCGCCAAGGCCGCGCAGGCCAGGCCGGAAGCTGTTCGCGGACTACCTGGATGCGGCGCGCGCGGCCTGGAACCCGGCGGTCGAGATCACGCCAGCGTGGGTCCGCCAAGCCACCGGATGCTCGCGTGGGCTGTCGCCCCGCCTCGCTACCGCGCTCGCCCGGGAGGTGTCGCCATGAACGGCGAGGCGGTGAACGGGGACGCCGTGAACGGGGACATGGTGCCGGTTGGTCCGGTGTACGACGGTGAACTCGTCGACGAGGACGGCCAGGGAGTCACCGCAACGGCGACGCCAACCCGTGAACGGTGGCGCGTGCGGGCTGGCCGGTGGTGGCGGCACTCGCCTCGCGTGCCGCTCGCTCTCAAGAGCGGACCGCACGCGCGGCAGGCGGTGCGGGATGGGGTGGCATGGCTGCTGCTACTGCCTTGGCGATTGTTGCGAGCCGCAGCACGTGGGGTGCTCGCGGCGTTCCGGTGGTGGCGGAAGTGGGTGACCGTCCGGGACTACCGGGAGGCCGCCGTGTCGTCGGACAAGCTCGCGGACAAGTTCATCGAGATCCGTGAGCTGACGATCTTCAGGTGGAAGGTCACGGGTGCGGTCGTCGGCGGGTTCGCCTGTGCGCTTCTGGTCGCCTGGCTGCTCTACGGGTCGATCACGTGGTGGGTCGTCGGCGGCCTGGCCGTGCTCATGCTCGCCGTGCTCGGCCGGCGGCGGGACGGGTCGCCGGGTCGCAAGGCGGTGTTGTCCGGACCGCGATCGCTGACGTGGACCATGGACCCGCAAGTTCTGGTGGACGCCTTCCGGGACGCGAAGCTCATCGGGAAGGACGAGACGCTACGGCTGGTCGAACGAGCTACGCGGCAGGGCGACGGATGGGCGATCACCGTCGATCTGCCCGCGACGCGCAAGGCGGCAGACGTCGTCAAGAACAGGGATGCGTTGGCGTCGGCGCTTGCGGTGGATGAGGTTCAGCTCATCGTGGAGCGGGTGCGCGGGAACGGCGGCCATGCCGGGCGGGTCGCCATGTGGGTTGCCGACTCCGACCCGTACGCGACACCTCCTCACCGCACGCCGTTGCTCGCGGCGGAGCGGTGGGACGCTTGGCGTCCGGTCCCGTTCGGACGGGACGCACGCAACCGGCGCATCCATGTCCCGCTCGTGTGGACGTCGTTGCTCATCGGTGCGATTCCGAGGCAGGGCAAGACTTTTACGGCACGGTTGGCAACCGCGGGCCTGATCTTGGACCCGCACACGCGGCTGTACGTGGCGGACTTCAAGGCCGGCAAGGACTGGGACGCGGCGGCGCTCGTCGCGCACCGGTTCCTGTCCGGTGACGAGCCTGACGACGTGCTGACGCTCATCGGCTGGCTGGTCGAGTTGATCGCAGAGGTTCAGGACCGGTACCGGCGGATGCGCGAGTTGGACGACCGGGTGTGTCCGGAGTCCAAGGTCACTCCTGCCATGTCGCGGGATCCTGCGCTCCGTATGCCGATCACGCCGATCATCATCGATGAAGTCCAAGTGCCCTTGGAGGACCGTACTTCCCTTGAGGTGCAAGGAAAGAAGCTCACCGCCGGTGAGTACGTGGGCGAGTTGCTGACCTGGCTCGCCAAGAAGGGGCCAGCGGCAGGGGTTGTGCTCGTGCTCGCCACGCAGCGACCGGACTCGAAGACGATTCCGTCCGGCCTGCGCGCGGTACTCGGCTCGCGGTTCGCGTTGCGCGTCATGGACTGGCGTGACTCAAACATCGTGCTGGGGGAGCAGATGAACACGCGCGGGCACGATGCGAGCAGGCTTTTGCCTTCTCACAAGGGCGTCGGCATCCTCAGGCCGGATGGCGACACGGACGCCGGTGCCGATGTACTCGCGATCACCGTGCGGACCGACTACATGCCTAACGACGATTGGCGAACCATCTGCGAGCGCGGACGGGCGCTTCGAGAGGTTGAGGGGACGTTGACGGGGCAGGCGGCCGGACACGACGCCCCGGCCGAACTCGACCACGCGGTGGTGGCTCGCACGATCGGTGCGGGCACAGGAACGGCATCCGGCGAGCCACGAACGGAGGTTCAGCGTGATCTGCCGGAGCCGCTGGCGTCGGTGATCGACTACCTACGTGCGAATGACTCGGATCGCGAGTTCGTTCCCAACTCGGAGTTGATCGAAGCACTGGGCGCTGACCCAGTGTGGTTCGGCAGGCAGATGAGCGAATTGGGCTGCCGATCGGTGCGAGAGCGGATCTCCACGGAAGATGGCGTGCGTCAAGTACGTGGGTACGTCGTAGCGGAAGTGCTGGCGCTCGCCGACCGGTTGGCGGACTGACGGACCATGATCAGCGCACTGTCACAACTCCCGAACCCTGCTGCCTCAACGTCACAGCCGCCGAGACGCTACGGAAGGGCTGCTGACCTGCACATACATGCCGCTGTGACGGCGTGACGGCAAGACGGCAGTCCTGTCACAACCGGGCATGAACTGGTCTCCCACGGCGACAGCTTGGTGCGCAGGCCCTGGTGACACGCGCGGCACGATCCTGCGCTGCCTGCGCGAACATGCCGGAAGCACCCCCACCGAAATCACCGCAGCTACCGGCCTGGAGCCGAGTCCTCGTAACCGGTACCACGCATCCTGTCGCGGTGACCAAGACGAAGAGTCGGCTCACGGACCGGCCTCTCAACCGATTGATCGTTTCGGAAGTCCGGGAAGGCGTAGCCGGGGTCTTGCGGGTCGTCGGGACCGAAGTCGCACTCCGCTCGATCAACGACATACGAGGGCAACTGGCGTCATCCGTGCACCGCCTCGTCTCGATGGGGCGGATGATGACATGGTGACCAGACTGGAGATCAGTCGTCAGCAGATTCGCGGGCCGGGCCGTCAAGAACGTGGATTTCGGTTTCGACTGGCACAAGGTGTCGCAAAGTGCCGTCGTGGCCTTCGATAGTTGTGTCATCGGCCGATAGCTGCCATCCTGAGGGCCAGAATGCCTTGCTGTCCGGATTCTTTGCAACCATTGCTCCATCAAATTTCGCACTTTTGAATGTCGCCGCGCCGAACCAGGCATTTCTGTTAAACAGGGCTTCCTCAAACCGGGCTTCTTTAGCGAACCGGGCCTCGATGAATACGGCATCTCCGGTGAAAGTCGCCTTCTGAAACCAGGCTGGCGCGTTGAAAGTGGCTTCGTGAAAAAAAGAAACGCCAAGGAACTTAGCCTCCTGGAACGTGGTGGTCGCGGCGAACGTCGTTCCGCCGAACATTGCGCCCATAGTGAACTTCGTTCTCTCAAATGTGGTGTATCCGATGAAGTGAGCGTCGGTGAAACGCGTCGCACCTACCTGTGAATCTTCCATATGCCAGCCGATGAGAGTGGCACCGGTTAGGTCGAGATTGGTATTCGGCCAGAAGGTACTCCTCGGGTGGTCAGCGTCATTCCCAGGTTTCAGGTGCGCAGTAAGGATGCGTTGAGCGGTGAGTCGGACCTCGCGCTCCTGAACTTGTTCGCGGTACTCGTTACGAGTGTCTCGGTCGGCACTGGCGTCGGGCGGATCACCGGGGATGTCGAACGGCGCGCGGAGATAGGCGCAGAGCACGTTGACCACGGTCTGGCGCAGGGCTGGGTTGTCGGGGTGATCCTGCGCTAGGCGTTCCAGGGCGTACAGGCCGCCGTGGCGGACCGGAGCCTTTTCTGAACCGAGTTGCTCCACCGACTTGGCGTACAGGTCGGTGATCCGGCGGGCTTCGGCGTCGCGCTCGGTCGTGGCAGCAACGCGTTCGGCGTGTCGCCGGGCGTGCTCGGCGGTTTCGCGTTGCAGATCGTAGGCGCGGGCGACATCCGCCTGGTCTCGTTCCTTCTGCACGAGTCCAATCTCGGTGGCGTGCTGGCGTCGCCAGGCCAGGTACAGAGCGAAGAGTCCACCGCCGCCTACTCCGATGCTCAAGCCGGTGCGCAGCGCGTTGAACCGCGCGTTCACCAACTCCGCACCGGACAGTCCCGCCGTTCCTGCCCACCACAGCACTACTACTAGGCCGATCGTTGCTGTTGCGATCAGAACTGCCACGGTGGCGATCACCTTGCGCGGCATCGGCTCCAGCGGCGTGCGCGGGGTGGACGGTGTTGGCAGCGGCGCGGGCGAGTGGTTGGCGGGTTGCTCACCGCGTGCGGGAGGCGTGAGCCGCGCGGGAGCTGGGCGATCCTCAGGCATAACCGGATCATCGCCGGACGACGTGGCTGCGTTGCGAAGGCACGTGAGGCTAGTCGGACGGGCCCTGCTGCTGGAGAAGGCTCCGCAGCCGCCGTGCCGCGGCGAGTGCTGTCCCCTCTGTCCCTATGTGCTGTAACAGGATTCGCCCGTAGAGGCGCTGTTGTGGGTTGGGTGGTGTGATGGGGTGGGGCTTGGCCACGCGAGACCAACGGTGGTCGCGAGCAGAGCGACCACCACAGTGCTCTTGTCACGATGTGGCCACGGACTTGGGAGCGTGACGGAGTTCAGCTCTTTACTCTCAGCACCACCGCTCATTGTCGGGTTCCATCGGTGGTCGGCAGTCCCCTGTAGGCGTCCTGCGCGGTTTCGGTCAGTTGGTAGAGCGCCATTGTGGGCGAGTTGTCGCGGCGGACACCTACGAAGGTCTTGTTCAGGTGTCCCACAGCGGTTAGGTCGTCGAAAATTTCCTGGATCGTGCGCCTGGCGCATTGCAGTTCGTAAGTGAAATCGGACGTTTTCCATTGCCGGTCCGGGCGTTGGAGAACGTGCCACAGCACGCGGACGAAGATGACTTCGGAGTATCGACGTGGCCGGTTCGACCGGTTTTCGCCGAACCGCGCACCGTAGACTGACGAGAGTTCCACCTGGCCGATCGTCAGGCTTTCGTGAGGTTCGGTCAGCCGGTAGGACGGTTTGTAGGTGAAGAACGACATGGATTCGGCCTTTCCAGTGGAGACAAGCTGACGGCAGATGACCTCTACCGTCTGGGTTGCAAGTCCGCACTGGGCTGCAAGGTGACCTGCGGTGCGCCATTGGCGGGGAGGCAGGCCGCGCATTATCGCAAGGACGATTGAGCGACGGAAGTGGTCCATAGTTCGTTTCGTTGTCCACTTTGAGTCGGTCGAGTTCGGCGGTGTCGGCGTCGTCTTCGGTCAGGCGTCGTCGCGGATGGGGTTCGTTTCGCGGCCACACTCCCCGCACATCTGGTATTTGTAGCGGGTCGTTCCGTGTAGATGCATGTATTGATCTACGTCGTCGTGCGGTGGGCACTTCCGGGCCGGGATGAAGCCCGTCTTTCGCATGTCCCGTTCGGCGTCTTTCTTGGCGTCACTTTTCCCCTGGCCTTTCCGGCTCATGCTTCTCCGCTTCTCGCAATGCGTTCCGGACCGTTTGTTCGGCGATGCCATTAACGATCGACAGTGTGGGTATGGAGTCGCCTGTCCGGTAGGCGTCGCGCAGTTCCAGAGTGGCCGCCGTCCTGACTGCGCACCCTTTGCAGTGCGTGCGTAGGTCGTCGCGGAGGGTGGCTTCCCGCATCGGGCCGTGTTGCCGGCAATAGTCGAGAGTTTTGAGGTCGTGTCCGAGTTTCGTTCCGGACGCTTGGAGGACTTCCCGCATGTGCGGCACCGGTACATCGAGTCGGCGAGCGGCTCGCGGTATGGTGCGCAGCGCGGTCCGGGGTTGACGTTCCCACCATTCGCAAACTTCGCGAAGGAATCGGTTGAACCGGTCGTCACCGACGCTTAGGGAGAACCCCTCGCGTAGTTCCTCATCGGTCCATGGGCGGTTCCCGGCGGCTGTCATCGCGATGACTCCGCGTCCTCGGAAAGCAGTGACCGGACGGCGCGGTATGTGTCTCGCGCATTGATCCAGCGGGCGGCTTCCTGGTCCGACATGGTCGAGAGAAACCCTTCCGCCCGGAGAGTGAGAACGAAGTCGGCGACCTGATCCAATTCGAACGCCGTCAACGGATCGGGTTGCGTTGTCATGATGCCTCGCGAAGTCGGTGGTGCCTGCCCGTGGATTCGTTCAGGAATGTCGAGTGCCGTTTTTCATCTCGCTGTGTTGCTGGGATGACGGCGGTGGCCCGTGCGTCGAGGTTCCGGACGCGTTCGCGGGCCGTTGGCGTTTCGCGGGTCTTCGCCTCCGCGTCGAGTCGGTTACCCGCCATGACGCGGTTTATGGTCGCTGCGACGGAGACCTCCGGTGCGTGGAAACTGTGCTGCCCGCGAAGGTCCCGGCCTCGCCACGCGACGGACACAGTGGCCCCACCGAGAAAGGCAGCGGTGAGACAGATTGCGAAGGCCCACCAGGGAGTGGAGATCAGCACGCCCGATTCCCCTTCTGTGAATGGTGGATCTGTGTGTGCGAGGCACAAGTGCCCGGTTCAGCTTTTCCGGTGGTTGTCGGAGAACGGTCAAAGCCGAGTGCGCGATGGCGCGCCCGATCCGGCGTCTGAACCCGGCGCAATGCAAGACGAGCCGAAAGTTCGCCATACGCCAGGGTGACCGCGATGAGCAATAGCAGAACGGCGACAGTGTTCGGACCGCAGACGCACAGCGACTCGGGCGTGTGCACAGACATGCTGAGTTTCCGCCCTTCATTTGATCCGCGTTTGAGGCCCGGCGGCGCTTCCTGGAGGAGGCGAGAAGGTCAGCGCCGCCGAGGGTCTGGTGCGCTCATGCCATACTGAAATCAGCGTGTTCTCAGCGGGTCTGATGTGGGAGGCCGCGTGGCGGCCATCTGGTGGCCTCAAGGCGGCCACGACATGGCGGAGGTGCAACGTGAGCAACTGGGCCGGCGGGAAGCGTGCTCGGACCGTGCTCGAAGCTGAGATCCGCAGTCGGCAGATGACCTTCGAGGAGTTCGTCGAGTACGCGGAGAACTTCGCGCGGGACCACGGTGAGGCCGGCACGCTGAGCTTCCGGCACCTACGGCGGTTGGCCGCCGGTCGGCAGTCGGATGGTCGCCCCCTTGGACCCGTCCGTCCGGCGACGGCGCGACTTCTGGAACGGATCTTCGGGCTGTCAATCGACGAATTGTTGAGTGCACCCAACGCGGACACTCGACCGGCCGAATCGGCGACTGATCTTCGGACGATGCTGAAGATCTCCGGTCGGGTCGATCTTGGTGTGGTCGGCTTGCTACGCGGGCAACTCGACTACGTGCGCCGATTGGATCGGCAGTTGGGTGCGATAGTGGCGCACGATGAGGTCTTGGTGAAGATCACGCAGGTTGATCGCCTCCGCTCGTTCAGCTTGACGCCTGTTGTCCGTTCGGCGCTCGCCGCTCTGCAATCCGAAATGTGCACCCTGGCCGGGTGGCAGGCGCTCGACATGGGCAATCAGGTAGAGGCTTGGGGCCACTACGAGCGTGGGAAGGTTGCTGCGCACGAATGTCATGATCCTGCGTTCTTCGGGCACACGATCGCGGAACAGGCGTTCGTATTGCTTGACGTAGGTGAACCAGATGAGGCTGTCGCACTGCTAGAGCCGTTGACGGATCAGTACCGACGGGTCGTCTCTCCGGTGCTTTTCGCGTGGCTGTCGGCGGCACTCGGAGAGGCGTACGCCGTGAAAGGTGATCGCTCCGCGAGCCTCAAGGCATTCGATACCGCGTCGGCCGCGTTGCCCGAAGGGGAACCGGACCACGAAGGGCCGTTCGTCGCGCTCGACTCGACACATCTCGCGCGGTGGCGCGGTCACGCGCTCGCGAGATTGGGTGAACCGGGGGCGGTGGAAACGCTGACAAAAGCGCTGGATGAACTTGATCCCTCGTTCATCAGGGCGGCTACGTCGCTGCGGGTTGATCTCGCTACCGCGCTGCTTTGTCAGGGCGAGCGTGACGAGGCGCACCGCCACGTCGTGGTGGCGGGGTCAGCGGCCGATGAGATCGGGTCCGTGCGGCAGCGCCGCCGCATCGCGGCCTTGGGGACCGCGACACGCCCGGCACGGCGGCGGTCTTGAAGATCTTTTTGGGCGGCTCCACGTGGAGCCATCGGTGGAGCCAAACCATGCCGAACATGCCCCATGGAGCCACTTCCGGCGCAGTTGGTGACTAGCGAAGACGCAGGTCAAGGTGCATGTCGGTCGTGACAAGCGCTCTCGTAATGAGCAGGTCGTCGGTTCGATTCCGACAGGCGGCTCGCGAGATCGAAGGCCCGGACCGGTTCGCCGATCCGGGCCTTCGTCATCACCGGGCACGGTCGTCGCGCTCCTTGGGCAGGCGACCCCGGGGGGCGACGCGGCACGCCCTGCCCCCGCCTGCGGCGCCGCGGCGGCGACTCCGGCTCCTACGACGCCGACCGGTTGGCGATCCGGCGGCGGGCGATCTCGAACGCCCACGCCTCGGTGGACGCCTTCTTGGCGACACCGAAGTGAGTGGTCGTCGCGCCTTCGAAAACGGTGTGGAACTCTTCCATCAGCTCGTCCAACGAGGCCGCTGAGAAGTCTTCGGGTGCCCAGCCGTAGTGCGTGATCAGCTCGGCGCGTACTGCCGACCAGTGGCCGGCACTGTTCTTGGCCGCTCGCGGCGTGTCGAGCTCGATACCGGCTCGCGCGAGGAGTTCCGGGTCTACTCCAGACCATTTCTCGTGGCCGTCACGCTCGCACGCGTAGTCCACCCAGGACCAGAAAGCCTCGGCGTCGGCGACGTCCGGCGCTTCCTTGTGGTGCTTCGCGCACAGGAGGGCGAAGTTCCGCACGTCATAGGATCCGCCCAGCGACTTGGGCACGACGTGGGCACGCTCCACCGGCGACTTCCAGCAGATGATGCACACGGGGTCCATGCCCAGGTAGTCCGCGATGGCCTTCACGGACGGCGGGCTGGACCGGGTGCTCGGGTCGTGGTCGCGGGCGCGTACCGCGAGTGCCTGGTGGTCGTAGACGTGCTCGGATTTGGGATCGATGAAGTGGATGACGTCCGGAACGTCGTTTCGCTGCTTCTTCGGGTTCTTCACGTGGTACATGGGGTGTCTGGATCTCCGAGACGTACGGAGACAGGTACTTCAACGTGAAGTGCCCGATCAGTTCGAAGGCGTCGTGATCGAACGCTCCATTCGGGTTCCGATGCCCCTGAACATCGATGACCAGGATTCTTCGCTTGTTCGGCCCGATCGCCACCGCTTCCCGCAAGACCTCCAAGATCCGTTGCGCGGCTTTCTCGAAGTCTTCCTCCACGCGCATGTCGTGGAAGACGAGCACTCCCTTCTCGTCGTCGGTGGGTCTCTTGGCGCGCTTGCGCTTCCTGTTGGGCAAGGTCCGATGACTCCTTCGTCCGGGCGGTCGCCGAAGACCGGCTGCTGCTTCGATCATGGTCGAAGGGCGCCGCGTGATCATCCGGACAGTGCCTCACGCCGGTTGTGAGCGTTGCTCCATAAGGGTGGCGTTTCGGGGTTCCGCGTCAGTAGTCGTTCACCCTGTTCGTTGCCACCGTGGAGGTGAGGGCGATGGTCGGGACGATCGTGTTGACGGTGTTGGCGTTGCCCCTCGTCGCGTTGGCGGCTCGGGTCGGGCGGCGGCGGTGGGTTCGGCGGCACCAGGTGGCTCGGGTTCGGGCGCAGATGGCGGTGTTCCACCACCGGCTCACGCGGACGTGAGGACCCTGGTCGCGTGGTCGCCGTAGCGGCGGGTCAGTTCGGCTGACGTCTCGGCGGGCGTGCCGACCACGGCGAACGCGTGCAGCACCTCGTCGGGGATGGCCGCCGTCATGTCGTCCCACAGACCGCGGCGGGACAGGCGGTGCAGTTCTTCGTGCAGTTCGCCCCAGCCGTGCAGGTCCAGGACCTTCCGGTACGCCGGGGTCGAGCCGTAGAACGCGATCTGGCGCTTCACCTCGACCACGCCCGGCTCGTCGTGGGCCACCAGGCTCGGGGCGCTGATCTCCAACGGCGGCAGGGACGAGAGAGCGCGACCCCGCTGAAGGGCCGGCACGGTCACCTCGCGGAAGTAGCGCTCCGTGGTGAAGTTGTGGCACAGGAAGCCGTCCGCCACCTCGCCCGCCACCTCGGTCATCAGCTCACCGACACCCGCCAGCCACACCCGCGGCGCGCCGAACGGGTTCGGGCCCGGGTCGAAGAACGGCGTCATCAGCGTGTGCGTGTAGAACTCGCCGCGGAACCGCAACCGCTCGCCGGTCGCCCAGCACGCCCAGATCGCCCGCAACGCCTGGACGAACTCGCGCATCCGCGCCGCCGGGCGCGACCAGGGCATGCCGAACCGCTTGGTGATGTGCGGCTCCACCTGCGACCCCAGCCCGAGGTTGAACCGCCCGCCGGACAGCAGTTGCAGGTCGTTGGCCTGCACGGCCGTGCTCATGGGGTTGCGTGCGAACGCCACCGCGATGGCCGTGCCCAGCTCCAGGTCCGGACCGCCCAGCCGGGCCAGCCCCACGAACGGGTCGTGGTTGGTCTCGGCCAACCAGAAGCCACCGCACCCGTCCTCGACGGCCCGCCGCGCGGACTCCTCGACGGTGCGCGGGTCGTACGAGATCTCCAGCCGGTCCACCTGCACCGGCCGAACCTACCGAAAAACCCGTTGAGTCTGCCGTTACGGCAATTCCTAGCGTCCCCGGCCATGCCACCCGCGAAGAAGACCCACCGGATCACGATCAACCTGGAGGCCGGCAACGCCTCGATGATGGACCTCGGCAAGGTGCTCGGCCAGACCGGCGTCAACCTGGTCGGCGTCAAGCGCGCCTACGACGAGGCCACCGCCGGGCAGCGCGGCGACGTCGTCCCGGTCGTGGTGACCGTCCGCGACGACAAGTCGTTCGAGCTGCGCCTCAAGACGCCGCCGACCGCGTTCCTGATCCGGAAGGCGCTGGGCGGCAAGGGGGCCCAGCGCCCCGGTCACGACAAGGCGGGCGCGCTGACCCGCGCCCAGGTCCGTGCCATCGCCGAGCGCAAGATGCCCGACCTGAACACGACCGACCTGGACGCGGCGGAACGCGTCGTCGCCGGCACCGCCCGTTCGATGGGGGTGACCGTCGAGGACTAGCGGTTCGGCTTGAGGGTCCAGACGACGACCATCTCGGCCGTCGTGACGCCCTCGGCGTTGGTCACGGTGACGTTGACGGGGAACTCGGGGCGGGTGCCCGCGTCGAGTTCCGCCACCACCTCGTCCGCCGGCCTGCCCAGCACGGCCTCGGCGCGCAGGACGCCCAGGGCCAGCTTCTTGTAGGCGATCTCGGACCGGGCCACCAGCGGGGTCGCCTTGCCCATGTGCGGCGCGAAGGCGGCCATCGCGACCGCGCCGGACGCGGTCTCGCCCAGGCCGAAGATCATCGCCGCGTGCGGTCCGCCCACGTGGTTGTGGGTCTCGGCGGCGTCGGGCAGCTCGGCCACCACCCGGTCGCCCGCGACCTCGGGGAACTCGACGCCGCTGGTCTTGACCCACGGCACGGCCTGCTTCATCGCGTCGGCGACGAACGAGTAGTCAGCGCTCATGCCGAGGGATGTTACCGACCAGTAGTCATGTAAGGCGAGTCACCGGCGAAATCGTTTGCCAAGTGACCGGGCAAGGCGCATGCTTGTACCCAGCAACTAGTTGGATGATGCAAGCAAACGGAGCGTCCCATGGTGACCCCGGTGAGTGACGAGTCGCAGCTCGCCCAGGCCGAACGCATCGGCATGGCGCTCGTGCGCCTGAACAAGATGCACGCCTGCGTGGCCGCGCACCTGAGCAAGACCGGCGTGGACAAGGCCTCGTTCGTGCTGCTGGCCAACCTGAGCCAGCTGGGCCCGTCCCGGTCGAGCGCGCTCGCCGAAGCGGTCTTCTCGGACCCCTCCACGGTCAGCCGCCAGGTCGCGACGCTGGTCAAGGAGGGCTGGGTCGAGCGCCGGGCGGATCCCGACGACGGCCGGGCCAGCGTCCTGGCCGTCACGGACGCGGGGCAGCGCCTGCTGGACGAGCGCCGGGCGCAGCGCAACAAAGCCATCGCCCGCATGCTCGCCGACTGGTCCGAGGAGGACCTCTCGGCGTTCATCGACCACTTCGAGCGCTTCGTCGGCGACTACGAGAAGGCGTTGCCGGATTTCATCGCTGAGAGCGGACTGGGGCCGCGCTCAGAAGAGGGGAAGAACTGATGTCGGAAACGACGACCCGGGCGGAGGCGACACCGCCGGGTGCCGCGCTGCTCACCCACCGCCAGATCCTGACCATCCTGTCCGGCCTGCTGCTCGGCCTGTTCCTCGCGGCGCTGGACCAGATGATCGTCGCCACCGCGATGAAGACCATCGCCGACGAGCTGCACGGCCAGACCCTGCAGGCGTGGGCGACCACGTCCTACCTGATCACGGCCACCGTCTCGACGCCGTTGTACGGCAAGCTGTCCGACATCTACGGCCGCAAGCCGATGTACCTGACGGCGATCTCGCTGTTCCTGGTCGGCTCGCTGCTGTCGGGCATCGCGAACTCGATGTACGAGCTGGCCGCGTTCCGCGCGGTTCAGGGCCTGGGCGCCGGCGGCCTGATGTCGCTGGCCATGGCGATCCTCGCGGACATCACCTCGCCGCGTGACCGCAGCAAGTACGCGGGCTACTTCATGGCCGTGTTCGGCATCTCCAGCGTCGCGGGCCCGGTCGTGGGCGGCCTGTTCGCGGGCCTGGAGTCGTTCCTGGGCACCGCCGGCTGGCGCTGGGTGTTCCTGATCAACGTGCCGATCGCGCTGGTCGCGCTGGTGGTCGTGGCGAAGGTGCTGAACATCCCGCACAAGCGGGTCGACCACCGCATCGACTACGTGGGCGCGCTGATGCTCACCATCGGCCTGGTGCCGCTGCTGATCGTCGCCGAGCAGGGCCGCGAGTGGGGCTGGGACTCCGGTGCCGCCATCGCGATGTACGTCGTCGGCGTGCTGGGCCTGATCGGGTTCGTGTTCACCGAGCGGCGGATGGGCGACGAGGCGCTGCTGCCGCTGCGGCTGTTCAAGCGCCAGACGTTCTCGCTGGGCAACGGCGTCAACTTCGTGATGGGCATCGGCATGTTCGGCGGCATGGTGTCGCTGCCGCTGTACCTGCAGATCGTGAAGGGCTACTCGGCCACCGAGGCCGGCCTGATGATGCTGCCGCTGACGCTGGGCATCATGACCGCGGCCGGCACCAGCGGCCAGATCACCGCGAAGACCGGTCGCTACAAGGTGTTCCCGGTGGTCGGGTTCGCGCTGATGGCGATCTCGCTGTTCCTGTTCAGCACGATCGGCACGGACACGCCGGTCTGGCAGCCGCTGGTGATGATGTTCTTCATGGGCGCGGGCCTGGGCCTGTCCATGCAGACCCTGCTGGTGGCCATCCAGAACGACGCCGAGCCGCGGGACATGGGCGTCGCGACCTCGTCGGCCACGTTCTTCCGGCAGATCGGCGGCACGGTCGGCACGGCGGTGTTCCTGTCGATCCTGTTCAGCACGGTCGGCGACAAGATCGGCAACGCGCTGCGCTCGGCGTTCGGCGACCCGGCGTTCACGGCGGCGCTGGCCAAGCCGGAGAACGCCCAGATCGCGAGCGCGCTGCAGAACGGCGGCTCGGGCGTGGACCTGAACAACACCGAGTTCCTCAACACGCTCGACCCGGTGCTGGCGCGGCCGTTCCTGGACGGCTTCTCCGGCTCGATCGACCTGGTCTTCCTGGTCGGCGGCCTGGTGTCGGTGGTCGGGTTCGCGCTGGTGTGGTTCCTGCGCGAGGTCCCGCTGTCCAACCGGTCGGGCCTGGAGCGGGTGAACGACGAGGCGGCGACACCGGTCGCTGTCCACTGAGTCCCCCCAGAACGCGAAACGGGCCACCCCTCCACCGGGGTGGCCCGTTCTTCGCCGCGTCGGGTCAGTGGTCCTCGCCGCGCGCCACGGCGTCCTTGAGGCGCTGGTAGGACCGCACGATCTCCGCCTCGGCCTCGGTGCGGCCGACCCAGGTCGCGCCCTCCACGCTCTTGCCCGGCTCCAGGTCCTTGTAGACCTCGAAGAAGTGCTGGATCTCCAGGCGGTAGAACTCGGAGAGGTGGTGGATGTCGCGCAGGTGCTCGCTGCGGGGGTCCTCGGCGGGCACGCAGAGCAGCTTGTCGTCGCCGCCCTTCTCGTCGGTCATGCGGAACATGCCGATCGCGCGGGCGCGGATGAGGCAGCCCGGGAAGGTCGGCTCCTGGACGAGCACGAGCGCGTCCAGCGGGTCACCGTCCTCACCGAGGGTGTCGTCGACGAAGCCGTAGTCCGCCGGGTACTGAGTGGCCGTGAAGAGGGTGCGGTCCAGCCGGATGCGCCCCGTCTTGTGGTCCATCTCGTACTTGTTCCGGACCCCCTTGGGGATCTCGATGGTGACGTCGAACTCCACTGCGCGGTCCTCGCTCGTCTTTGACGTTCGTTACGCCACTAGTGTGGACCACGAGGTGTCGTCAACCCTCATCCGAGTGCCTGGTCGTGGGTGTGACATTGCCCGTAATCAATCGCGGAGGACTGCGTGCCCGACGAGCCATCGTGGCCGACCGTCGACGATGACGATGCGGTCCGCGAGCCGCCAACGGTGCAGGTCAGGCGGCCGGGACCGGGCGACTCGCCGACCATGCGCATCCCCGTGCCGCCGCCCGCCGCGGATCGGACCGAGGTCGTTCGCCGGCCGCCGCGGACCCCGTCGGGCGAGCAGACCACACGCCCGCTTGACACGGGCGACCGCCGCGTGGAACCGCGCAACCGGGTGGAACCGCAGAACGGCCGTGCGACGCGGGCCGAGCAGCCGCCCACGCCGCCCCGTGGCCAGGCGCGGGCCGAGCAGCCGGCGACGCCGCCGCGTGGCCAGGTGGCGGCCGAGCGCGCGGAGTCCTCGCCGTCGCGCGCGGAGGCCGCCGAAATCACCCGATCGCGTGAAGCCGCTGCCGATGCCGCGTGGTCCCGGTGGGAGTCCGCGGCGGACGACTCCGACAGCGCCGAGAAGGGCGGGGCCGCGAAGGGCGGGGCCGCGAAGGCCGCCGAGGAGGAGCACGCCAGGCCCGCGCGGGTCGGCGTGGCGGAGGAGCCGCGTCGGAAGAAGCCGTTGGTGCTGGTCGGAGCGTTGGCGGCGGTGCTGGTGCTGGTGGCGGGCGGCGTCACGTCGTGGCAGCTCGGGTGGTTCGACACCGCTCCCGTGCCGACCACCGCCGCGCCGCAGCCGCCCGCGCCCGGCTCGCTCGCCGTGCGCGGCGTCGGCACGTCCGGACCGGTGCCCAGCGCCGCCGGGATCGCCGCCGCCCTGCGCGGCCCCGCCGGCAACCCGGCCCTGGGCACGCTCACCGGTGTGGTGGCGGACCCCGGCACCGGCCAGGCGCTGTGGAAGCAGGGCGACACGACCCCGCTGACCCCGGCCTCCACGGTGAAGATCCTGGTCGCGGCGGCCTCGCTGCTGGCGCTGGACCACACGTCCCAGCTGTCCACCAAGGTCGTCCAGGGCGCTCAGCCGGGCACGGTCGTGCTGGTCGGCGGCGGCGACCCGACGCTGTCCTCGTTCCCCGCCGACCGCAGTACGGTCTACCCCGGCGCGGCCACCCTGGACGACCTGGCCGCCCAGGTCACCGCGAACGGCCCGGTCACCCAGGTCCTCTACGACACCAGCCGCTACCAGGGCGACGGCATGGCCCCGGGCTGGGACCCGGGCGACGTCGCCGGCGGGTACGTCGCCCCGATCGGCCCGCTGATGATGGACGGCGGCCGCCAGGACCCGACCGCCTACGACACCCCGCGCACCGGCACGCCCGCCGCCACCGCCGCCCAGGCCCTCGCCTCGCGGCTGGGCGCGGCGACCACCGCCCCCGGCGCCGCGCCGGCGGGCGCGAAGGTGCTCGGCGAGGTGAAGTCCGCGCCGGTGGACCAGCTGGTCGAGAACCTGATGCAGGTCTCGGACAACGTCCTGGCCGAGACGATGGCCCGCGAGGTCGCCATCGCCAAGGGCCTGCCGCCGACGTTCGAGGGCGCTGTCCAGGCCGTGCGGGCGGTGCTCACCGAGAACGGGTTCGACCTGACCGGGGCCGAGGTCGTGGACGCGTCCGGCCTGTCCAAGAACGACAAGGTCCCCGCGCGGCTGCTGACCGACATCCTCACGGCCGCCGCGAAACCCGACGCGTCCGACCCGAAGACCGCCAAACTCCGCCCGCTGCTCACGGCCCTGCCGGTGGCGGGCGGCAGCGGAACCCTCGCCGGCCGGTACGCCGACCTGGCCGGGAAGGGCTGGGTGCGGGCGAAGACCGGCACGTTGACGGCGGTGAACTCGCTGGCGGGCGTCGTGGTCGACAACGACGGCCGGCTGCTGGTGTTCGCGTTCATGTCGATCAGCCCCGAGGACCCGCGCACCAAGGTCCGCCCCGGCCTGGACGCGTTGGCCACCGCCCTGCGCGGCTGCGGCTGTGCCTAGCAGGTCCTCAGGTTCCGCAGGTAGCGTTCGGGGGGTGAACCGCGCTGCGCAGGACCACCGTGCGGGCAGTGACCCGGTCGACTGGGAGCTGGCCGTCGCGACCGCCGCCCGGCTCGTGCGCCCCGGTCCCGTGGTGCCCAGAGCGGAGGCGGACGTCGCGGTCGGGCGGCTGCGCGAGCAGGCCATCGACGCCGAGGTGCACGTCCGCGAGCTGACCGGGCTCGGGCACGGGCTGCCGCTGCGGGCCGGCGAGGTCGTCGACCGGCCGGGCTGGGTGCGGGCCGCCGTCCAGGGGCTCTCCGCGCTGACCGACGGGGCGCTGCCGCGCCAGTCCGGCGCGTTCAGCGGCGTCCTCTCGGGCACGGCGGGCGTCCAGGCGGGCGTGGTCATCGCGTTCCTCAGCGCCCGCGTGCTGGGCCAGTACGACCCGTTCTCCGATGGCGGCCGGCTGCTGCTGGTCGCGCCGAACATCGTCGGCGCGCAGCGGGCCCTGGACGTGGACGGCTCGGACTTCAGCATGTGGGTGTGCCTGCACGAGGGCACGCACCGGCTCCAGTTCACCGCCGTGCCGTGGCTGCGGGAGCACTTCTCCGGCCTGGTCTCCCGGCTGCTCTCGACCATGGACGACGGCGTCGCCGTGCGCCTGCGGGACCTGCCCCGGCGGTTGCGCGAGGCGGGCGGGTTCGTGGACCTGCTGCAGAACCCGGCGCAGCGCGAGGTGCTCGACCAGCTGATCGCCCTGTCCACGCTGCTCGAAGGGCACGCCGACCACGTCATGGACGCGGTGGGTCCCGAGGTCGTGCCGTCCGTGGGGGTCATCCGCGAGCGGTTCACCGCCCGGCGCAAGGGCGGCGGCATGCTCGACCGGGTGCTGCGGACGCTGCTGGGCGTGGAGGCCAAGGTCCGCCAGTACGCCGAGGGCGCGGCGTTCACCCGGCACGTCGTGGACGCGGTCGGGATGCCCGGCTTCAACGCGGTGTGGACCGGTCCCGACACGCTGCCCACCCGCGCCGAGATCGCCGACCCGGCCGCCTGGTTGCGCCGCGTCGCACCGTGAACGGGCCGGTCGACCGGGTCCGCGTCGCCGTGCGGCGCTTCCTGGCCGAGCACCGGCCCGAAGAGGTCGCGGTCGCCGTGTCCGGCGGTGCCGACTCGCTGGCGTTGGCGGCGGTGACCGCGCGGTTGCGACCGGGTTCGCGGGCGGTCGTGGTCGACCACGGGCTGCAGGACGACTCGGCCGCCGTCGCGGCACGGGCTGCTGACGTGTGTCGAGAGCTGGGACTTCGGGCCGAGGTGCGGGCGGTGGTGGTCGAGGGTCCCGGTGGTCCGGAGGCGGCGGCCCGGCGGGCCCGGTACGCGGCGCTGCGGCCGGAGCGGGGCCTGGTCCTGCTCGGGCACACGCTGGACGACCAGGCGGAGACCGTCCTGCTGGGGCTGGGACGGGGGTCCGGGCCGCGCAGCATCGCGGGGATGCGGGCGTGCGACCCGCCGTGGGGACGTCCGCTGCTGGGCGTGTCGCGGGCGGACACCTCGGCCGCCTGCCGCGAGCTGGGCCTCACACCGTGGGAGGACCCGCACAACGCCGACCCGGCCTACACCCGCGTCCGGCTGCGCACCGAGGTCCTGCCGTTGCTGGAGGACGTGCTCCAGGGCGGTGTGGCGGACGCGTTGGCGCGCACGGCGGCCCAGTTGCGGGAAGACTGTGACGCACTAGACGAACTGGCGCGGTGCTACGGCGGCGACCGTCGCGCCGCCAAGGAGCTGGCCGACCTCCCGACGGCTCTGCGCAGGCGTGTGCTGCGCCTGTGGCTGCTCGACGAGGGCGTGCCCGAGTTGTCCGACTCGCACCTCCGGCGCGTGGACGCGCTGGTCGCGGAGTGGCACGGCCAGGGCGGGGTCTGGCTGCCCGGCGGCTTTGTGGCACGCCGCGCGCATGGCAGGCTGCGAGTCGAACCAGTGCAGTCATGATGAAAAAGGGGTTCGTCCGTGTACGACGGCGACATCGCCTCCGTGCTCATCACCGAGCAGGAAATCAGTGACAAGGTCACCGAGCTGGCCAACAAGGTCGCGGCCGACTACCCGGCCGACGGCGGGTCCGACCTCGTCTTGATCACCGTGCTCAAGGGCGCGGTGATGTTCATGACCGATCTGGCTCGAGCGCTGCCGGTCCCGGTCCAGTTGGAGTTCATGGCGGTCAGCTCCTACGGGTCGTCCACGTCCTCGTCGGGCGTGGTGCGCATCCTCAAGGACCTGGACCGCGACATCGCGGACCGTGACGTGATCATCGTCGAGGACATCATCGACTCGGGGCTGACGCTGTCGTGGCTGCTGAAGAACCTGGCGTCGCGCAAGCCGCGCTCGCTGGAGGTGTGCTCGCTGCTGCGCAAGCCGGACGCGGTGAAGGTCGACGTGCCGGTGAAGTACGTGGGCTTCGAGATCCCGAACGAGTTCGTCGTGGGGTACGGGTTGGACTACGCCGAGCGGTACCGGGACCTGCCGTACATCGGCACGTTGGACCCGAAGGTGTATTCGAGCTGAGCGCGGAAGGGGCGCTTCCCGGTCGGGGAGCGCCCCTTCTCGTTTGCGCGGGTGTGCCGGCGGCGGCTGCGTTGGGCTGCGGCTTGCCGGGCTGCGGCTGGCGTCGGCGGCTGGCGTCGGCGGCTGGTGCCGGGCGGCTGGCGTTGGGTGGCTGGTGCCGGGCGGCTGGCGTTGGGTGGCTGGTGCCGGGCGGCTGGGCGGCTGACGGCTGGTGCCGTTAGGCGTGTGGTTGGCGGGGCGGGGGCTGTGTCACCTGGGCGTTCCGCCCACCCACCCCCGCCCAGGCCACCCCGCAAAAGCCCCAAGTGCCCCGCCTGCGGCGAAGCCCGCCTGCGGCGGGTGTCAGCAGTTCGGGCGGCACCTGCGTTGGGAGATCGCGTCCAGCAGCACGGTCTTGATGTCGTCCGGCTTGAGGGCCTGGTAGGACTTGCCGCCGGTGGCCGCCGCGATCTGCTTCAGCGTCTCCATGTCCGCCTCCGGCCCCAGCCCCACCATGAACATCGGCACCGGGCGCGCCGGGTCGGCTTCCTTCTTCAGCGTCTCCAGCAACTCCGGCAGCTTGAGCGTCGAGATGTCGTCGTTGCTGCCGTCGGTCATGATGGTGACCGAGTTGATCTTCGCCGGGTTGAACGTCTGTTGCGCGTGCCGGAACGCGGCCAGCACCGTGTCGTTCAGCGACGTGCCGCCGCCGACCAGCGCGGGGATGCCCCCCGCACCCCGTTGCAGCTGCTCGCGCCGGGGCTTGCCGCCCAACGGCTCGCCCAGGGGACCGGCCGGCACCAGTTCCACGAAGCCCTTCGGCTTGCGGTTGGTGGAGAACGCCCACAGGCCGATCTCGGAGGTGTCCGGCAGCATCGCCAGCGCCGTCAGCGACGCGTCGCGGGCCGCCTCGACCCTGGTCAGCTCGCTGCCCTGCATCTTCTCGGCCATCGAGCCGGACACGTCGAGCACCGCCAGGATGCGCGTGTCCAGGCTGACCGCGCCCCACGTGCGCAGCAGCTCCGACACCTGGTCCGGGGACGGGGTCTTCAGCATGGCCACGTCGTCGCCGCGCACGCCGTCCTTCTCGTTCGTCCACCCCTGCGGGGCCTTGCCGTCCGGCGTGCGGAAGCCGGCCTCGGCGAAGCGCTGCGCGGTGCGGCCGTTGCGCAGGGCCCGTTCGAAGCCCTCGGCGGCCTGCGCGGTGCCGGCCTGTTCGCCCGCTCGGCTGACCCGGACCACCGGGTAGTCGAAGCTGACCGTGCCCTCCTTGGGGTAGGAGGCGACGACCCGGCGCGAGCCGGCCGCCCGGTTCGCCGACAGCACGTTCTGCTCGGCCGCGGTGAACACCGGCGCGTTGTCCGCGCCCTGCACGACCTTGCCGAACGCGTCGCGCACGGACGGCAGCGCGTTGCGCCCGACCCGCAGCAGCGCGCCGATCAGCTCGGGCTTGGGCGTCCCGTCCGGGTTGCCCAGCTGCGCGCGGATGACCGCGAGCGTGGCCAGGCCCTCGGTGGACGTCGTCGGGTCGCTCAGCGACACCGCCACCCGCGGGTCCACCACCTTCGCCCAGGTCACCGGCTGGATCGGCCACCCGAGGTCGCTCATCGCCTTCTCGGAGCCCGCGATCACCAGCGGTGACGAGGCGAGCGAGTCCTTGATGTCCAACCGCGGCGCTTCGGCGCCCTGGTCACCGGCCTGCCGCTGGGTCTCGGCGGCCCACATGGACGAGTCCGGGATCCACAGCGCGGGCGGGTTGATCTGGGCCGTCGGCAGCTCGTGGGACACGTCGGCCGCGCCGCGGGCCTCGATCTGCACCTGGACGCACTTGCCCTCGACCACGGGCTGACCGGCCTGGTAGTCGTCGGCGGCGGCGCGGACGACCTCCTCGGCCGCCGGGGTCACGGCGACCTTCAGCGGCAGGGTGCCCTTGCACTCCGGTCCGCTGGTGGCCTGGATGGCGACGACGGTGACCCCGCCCGCCGCGATGACGCCCAGCAGGGCGCCGAGGGGCAGGGCTATCCGGCGCACCCGGCTGGGGGAACGCTCGTTGCGAGCTGACATACCGTTAGTACCTTCGGTTGGTGTTCACCCTTTCGGGTGGGCGTTGAACACTCAGTAACTGCCGAGGATGACACGGGCCGCTCACGTGACAAACTCTCGTGTTCTATGTCACTCGAATGACCCTCACTTCGTCGCTACCTGCTAGTAACGCGATACCCCTCGTCAGTGTTACGGGCCGGTAGCCCGGAAAGTTCATGGTCGTCTTCCCGACCGGGTGAACCCCGCTGACCTGCGCGCCGTGTTCGCGGTCACCCCGGGGAACACTTGACGGGTCCCGGCCGTTGGTCCGGCGAGACGTGACTGCCCCACACGCGGAGCACTCCGCCCGTGGTTGGGGCGGTAGGCTGGTCGGACGGGTCGTGCCCGTCCGCGCCCGTCACCAAGTCAGGGAGGGTCGAGGCCGCCCGCCGGCCGTAAGTGAATGGACCGCAAGCGCCTGCTTCGCAACCCGCTGCTGTGGATCGTGGCGGTGTTGCTGCTCTACTACGCCTTCACCGTGCTCTTCGACGACGCTCGGGGCTACCACCCGGTCAAGACGTCCCAGGCACTGCAGCAAATCCGGGACGGCAAGGTCAAGGAAGCCACGATCGAGGACAAGGAGCAGCGTCTCCGCCTGACCATGGTCGACGGGCAGAACTTCGAGGGTCACGACCGGCTGATCACGCAGTTCCCGGCCAGCTCCACGGACGAGGTGTTCACCATCCTCGACCAGGCCGGCAACAAGCCGACCGTCGAGACCAAGGTCAGCCAGGACTCGTTCTTCGTCCAGCTGCTGCTCTACCTGGTCCCGCTCGGCCTGCTGTTGCTGCTGCTGATGTGGATGATGAACAACGCCCAGGGTGGCGGGAACCGCGTCCTCAACTTCGGCAAGTCCAAGGCCAAGCAGCTGTCCAAGGACATGCCCAAGACGACGTTCGCCGACGTCGCGGGCGCCGAGGAGGCCGTCGAGGAGCTCCAGGAGATCAAGGACTTCCTGCAGAACCCCGGCCGCTACCAGGCGCTGGGCGCAAAGATCCCCAAGGGCGTCCTGCTCTACGGCCCGCCCGGCACCGGCAAGACGCTGCTGGCGCGCGCCGTCGCCGGTGAGGCCGGCGTGCCGTTCTACTCGATCTCCGGCTCGGACTTCGTCGAGATGTTCGTCGGCGTCGGCGCCTCCCGCGTGCGCGACCTGTTCGAGCAGGCCAAGCAGAACGCGCCGTGCATCATCTTCGTCGACGAGATCGACGCGGTCGGCCGCCACCGCGGCGCCGGCCTCGGCGGTGGCCACGACGAGCGCGAGCAGACCCTCAACCAGCTCCTGGTCGAGATGGACGGCTTCGACTCGCGCGGCGGCATCATCCTGATCGCGGCGACCAACCGGCCCGACATCCTGGACCCGGCGCTGCTGCGCCCCGGCCGGTTCGACCGGCAGATCCCGGTGTCCGCGCCGGACCTGAAGGGCCGCAAGCAGATCCTGCGCGTCCACGCCAAGGGCAAGCCGTTGGGCCCGGACACCGACCTCGACGGCCTGGCCAAGCGCACCGTGGGCTTCTCCGGCGCCGACCTGGCCAACGTGATCAACGAGGCCGCCCTGCTCACCGCCCGCCAGAACGGCACGGTCATCACCGGCGCCGCGCTGGAGGAGTCGGTGGACCGCGTGATCGGCGGCCCGGCCCGCAAGAGCCGGATCATCTCCGAGAAGGAGAAGAAGATCACCGCCTACCACGAGGCCGGGCACGCCCTGGCCGCGTGGGCCATGCCGGACATCGACCCGGTCTACAAGGTCACCATCCTCGCCCGCGGCCGGACCGGCGGTCACACGCTGTCCGTGCCCGAGGAGGACAAGGACCTGATGACCAGGTCCGAGATGATCGCCCGGCTGGTGTTCGCGCTGGGTGGCCGCTCCGCCGAGGAGCTGGTGTTCCACGAGCCCACCACGGGCGCGTCCAACGACATCGAGCAGGCGACCAAGATCGCCCGCGCGATGGTCACCGAGTACGGCATGTCCGCCCGCCTGGGCGCGGTCAAGTACGGCCAGGAGCAGGGTGAGCCGTTCCTGGGCCGCACGGCCGGCCGGCAGGCCGACTACTCGCTGGAGGTCGCGCACGAGATCGACGAGGAGGTGCGCGAGCTCATCGAGGCCGCGCACACCGAGGCGTACGAGGTGCTCAACACCTACCGCGACGTGCTCGACGCGCTCACGCTGGAGCTGATCGAGAAGGAGACCCTGCACCAGAAGGACCTGGAGCGGATCTTCGCCAGCGTCGAGAAGCGCCCGCGGATCACGAAGTTCAACGACTTCGGCAACCGGACGCCGTCGAACATCCCGCCGGTCAAGACCCCGGCCGAGCTGGCCAAGGAGCGCGGCGAGCCGTGGCCCCCGGCCATCGAGGACACCATCGACCAGGAGCTGCCGCCCGCGCAGGACCCGGTCCCCGCACCGCCGCCGGCCGCGCCGAACGGCAGCAACGGGTCCCCGTACCAGCCGCAGCCGACGCACCCGTCCTCCGGCCCGCCGAACTACGGCGCGCCGCCCGGCTGGACCCCGGCCACCGTGCCGGGCGGGCAGTCGCCCCAGTGGCAGCCCGAGCCGACGGAGGCGTCCGACCAGCGGAACTTCGAGACGGACCCGGACAACCGCAAGTGACCGACATCGACCAGGCCGGCCTCTCCGTCAACGGGGGGGCCGGCCTCGCACGGCGGCCCTTCGACCAGAAGCGGGCCGAGGCGGCCGTGCGCGAGCTGCTGCTGGCGTGCGGCGAGGACCCCGACCGCGAGGGCCTGCAGGACACGCCCGCCCGCGTGGCCCGCGCGTACCGGGAGCTGTTCGCCGGGCTCTACACCGACCCGGACTCGGTGCTGGCGAAGACCTTCGACGAGAGCCACGAGGAGCTCGTCCTGGTCACCGACATCCCGATGTTCTCCTTCTGCGAGCACCACCTGCTGCCCTTCCACGGCGTGGCGCACGTCGGGTACATCCCCAACGAGCAGGGCCGGGTCACCGGCCTGTCCAAGCTCGCGCGGCTGGTGGACCTGTACGCCAAGCGGCCACAGGTGCAGGAGCGGCTGACCTCGCAGGTCGCCGACGCCCTGGTGCGGCGGCTGGAACCCCGTGGTGTGATCGTCGTCGTGGAAGCCGAGCACCTGTGCATGGGCATGCGCGGCGTCCGCAAGCCCGGGTCGCGGACCACCACGTCCGCCGTGCGCGGGCTGCTGCGGACGTCGGCGTCCTCGCGCGCCGAGGCCATCGAGCTGATCAAGGGTCGTACCAGGTGAGCGTGCCTCGACCGGGGCACTGCGTCGTCATGGGCGTCCTGAACGTCACCCCGGACTCGTTCTCCGACGGCGGCCGGTACCTGGACCTGGCCGACGCGGTGGCGCACGGGGTGGCGATGCGCGAGCGCGGCGCGGACATCGTGGACGTGGGTGGCGAATCCACCCGTCCGGGTGCCGCGCGCGTGGAGCCGTCGGTCGAGGCGGCCCGGGTCGCGCCGGTGATCCGCGAGCTGGTGGCGGCCGGCGTGCCGGTGTCGGTGGACACCATGCGCGCCGAGGTCGCCGCCGCCGCGTTGGAGGCCGGCGCGTCGATCGTGAACGACGTGTCCGGCGGGTTGGCCGACCCGTCGATGGCGTCCGTGGTGGCGTCGGCGCGGGTGCCCTATGTGCTCATGCACTGGCGAGGGCACTCGAAGCGGATGGACCAGTTGGCCGTGTACGACGACGTCGTGCGCGATGTGCGCGACGAGCTGAGCGCGCGGGTGGACGCGGCGTTGGCGGCGGGCGTGTCGTCGGACGACATCGTCCTGGACCCGGGCCTGGGCTTCGCGAAGAACGCCACCCACAACTGGCAGCTGCTGCACCGCCTGGACGAGCTGCTGTCCCTGGGCTTCCCGGTGCTGGTCGGAGCGTCCCGCAAACGTTTTCTGGGTGCCCTGCTCGGGGACCGCGCGCCGGACGGTCGCGAGGACGCGACCGCCGCTGTGAGCACACTGGCTGCTTTCCTTGGTGCCTGGGGCGTGCGCGTGCACGACGTGGACAAGTCCCTGGACGCCGTCGCGGTGGCCAGGGCGTGGAGGCAGGGTCATGGGTGACCGGATTTCGCTGAGCGGCTTGCGGGTGCGCGGGTTCCACGGCGTCTTCGAGCACGAGAAGCGCGACGGGCAGGACTTCCTGGTCGACGTCACGGCGTGGCTGGACCTGTCGCGGGCGGCGGCGACCGACGACCTGCGGGAGACGCTGCACTACGGCGAGCTGGCCGAGCGGGCGGCGGCGATCGTGGCGGGCGAGCCGTACGACCTGATCGAGACGGTGGCGGGCAAGATCGCGGACGAGGTCATGACGGACCTGCGCGTGCGGGCGACCGAGGTGACCGTCCACAAGCCGTCCGCGCCCATCCCGCTGACGTTCGCGGACGTGGCGGTGACGGTGAGGCGCGTCCGTGACTAGGGCCGTGCTGTCGATCGGCTCCAACATGGGCGACCGGTTGGCGCACCTGCGGTCGGCGGTGGCGGGCTTCGCGCCGGAGCTGGTAGCGGTGTCCTCGGTCTACGAGACCGCGCCGTGGGGCGTGACCGACCAGGACGACTTCCTCAACGCCGTCCTGGTCGTGGAGGGCCCCTCCGGGCCGTGGGACTGGCTGCGGCGCGGTCAGGAGTTGGAGAACGCGTCGGGCCGCGTGCGCACCCTGCGTTGGGGGCCGCGGACGCTGGACGTCGACGTGGTGTCGGTGGACGACGTGCGCTCGGACGACCCGTCACTGCTGCTGCCGCACCCGGGCGCTCATGAACGGGCCACCGTGCTGGTGCCGTGGCTGGACATCGACCCGGACGCGGTCCTGCCGGGCCACGGCCGCGTGGCCGACCTGGTGGCGGGCCTGGACCTGACCGGCGTCGAACGCCGCGACGACCTGTCGCTGACCTGAAGTCGCACTGCGCCGAACCCGGGCCGGGGTTAGCGTCGGCCCGGGAGGTCGGCGATGAGCAACGCGGTCACGTACGACGCCGCGCGGCGGCGGATCATCAGTCTGGTCACCAACGGGGACCCCGCCGCGGCCGTGCAGGCGTGTCCGGGGTGGACGGTCAAGGACGTCGTCGCGCACCTCGCCGGCGGGCTCGGGGACTTCGTCAACCGCCGGTTCGAGGGGCACGAGACCGGCGCGTGGGGCGAGAAGCAGGTCGAGGAGCGGCGGGACAGGGCGCTGGGCGAGCTGCTCGTCGAGTGGGAGCGGAACTTCGAGATCTCCGAGGGGTTGTTCGACTCGCCGGTGGGCGCGGTGCTGGTCGCCGAGATCGTGCAGCACGAGCACGACATCCGCGCCGCCCTCGGCCGGCCGGGGGAGCGGGACAACGTCGCCGTCCGCGCGGCCCTCACCCGGCCCATGCAGGAGCTGGACAAGCGGTTGCGCGAGCAGCACCTGCCCGCCCTGCGGATCACGTTGGAGCACGGCGATCGCATCCTCGGCGAGGGCGAGCCGTCGGCGACCCTGCGGACGTCGTCGTTCGAGCTGATGCGGGCCATCGGCGGCCGGCGCAGTGAGAGCCAGATCCGCTCGATGGACTGGGACGCCGACCCGACCCGCTGGCTGCCCGCGTTGCGGCTGTTCGGTGGCCGGGAGACCGCGCTCGTCGAGTGAGCGTTGATGACACGATGGAACGGTGAGGTTCACCAAGCCCCGTGACCTGCTCGCCGTCGGACTGATCGCGGGCCTGCTCGTCCACCTGCTGCTCCGGCTGTCCTACGACACGCTGCCGGCGCTGCCGACGTTCGCCGGCTTCACCCTGCTGGTGATCGCCGTGGTGGACCTGGTGCTCGCGTTCTCGTTGCGGGCGCGCATCCAGCGCAAGCCGGGGGCCGCGCCGGTGCAGCCCTTGACCGCTGCACGGGCCGTGGCGCTGGCGAAGGCGTCGTCACTCCTCGGGGCGATCATGGCCGGCGCGTGGGCCGGGGTGCTGATCTACGTGATACCGGTTCAAGGGGAATTCGAAGCGGCGCGGCACGACCTGGTCAGTGCGGTGGTGGGACTGCTCTGCGCCGGCGCATTGATCGGCGCGGGACTGTGGTTGGAGCACTGCTGCAAGACCCCGAAAGATCCCCACGCGGACGGGTGAATACGGACGCGGAGGTCTCAATCGGGTAACTGACCGGTACGGTAGACGCCATGACCGGGCGAGGCGCGTCGCAGGACGGCGAGCAGCAAGATCACGGTCGTGGCATCGGGCGACTACTGCTGGTAGCAGCGTTGGCGCTCGCACTCGGTGCCGCGGCGGTGCTGGTCCTCAGCGACAACGCCCGTTGGCTGAGACTGGCGGTGGTCGCCGCGCTGTGGGCCGCGCTCACGGGCGCGTTCCTCGCCGCCCGGTACCGCCGGCAGGTCGCGGACCGTGACGACGAGGTGGCCGACCTCCAGTCCGTGTACGAGCTGGAGCTGGAGCGCGAGGTCGCCGCCCGGCGCGAGTACGAGCTGGAGCTGGAGGCCGAGACCCGGCGTCGGGTGCGCGAGGAGTCCAGGGAGGACCTGGAGGCGCTGCGCAACGAGCTGCGCGTGCTGCGGGAGAACCTGGAGGCCCTGCTCGGCGGCGAGGTCCTGGTCGAACGGGTGGCGCTGCGCGCGGAATCGACCCGCATGCGCGCGTTGTCCGACCAGTCGCGGCTGATGGCCGTGGGCGACCAGCGGATCATCACCGCCGGACCCGCGAAGGCCGTGGCCGCCAAGGCCGAGAAACCCGCGCCGGACCGCACCGAGCTGATCGAACGCGTCCCGCACGACGGTTCCCGCAAGGACCAGGCCCGCCGCCCCGAACCCACGCGCCCGGAACCCGCCCGCCGCGACCAGCCCCAACCGGCCCGCCGCGAACCCCTCCGCACGACCCCGCAACGCCCGGCCGCGGCCCGCGCGGAGTCGACGGAACGCGTCAACCGCGCCGACCTGGCCGGCCGCCTGACCCCGAACACCCCCCAACCACCCCGCCGCCCGGAACCGCGCCCCGCCGCCCCGGCGGCCGCTCAGCACGGTGAGCCGGTGCGGGGGGAGACGCGCCGGCAGACCGAGGGCGTGGCGCTGGACGCGGGCCGGTTGGGCATCGGCCTGACCGCGGAACCCGCTGCTCCTGCCGGCGCTCCTGCTCCGGCCGGTGCTGGTGCCGGTTCGGGTGAGCGGCGCGGTCGGGCGGCCGAGCGGACGGAGATGATCAGCCGCGACGCCGTGGCCGCCGACCAGGCGACCCGCCGCCCCACCGAGCCGGTCTCCCGCCCCGCCGACTCGCGCGCCACCGCCGACACCCGCGCGGTCGATCCCCGCGCCGCCGGCTCCCGCGCCGCCGATCCCCGTGTGGCCGAGGCCCGCGCCGCCGAGTCGCGTGTCGCCGAGTCGTCGCGTTCGGCGGAGTCGCGTTCGGTCGAGCCCGCGGGGCGGCGCGCGGACCAGACGGGCGGCTTCCGCACCGTGGCAGCGAGTTCCGTGCGCCAGACCGAGACCAGCGCACGCCAGACCGGCAGCTTCCCGGCCGTGGCGTCGCGCGGCACCGAGCCCGGTGGTCGTCGTGCGGCGGCCGAGGGTTCCGGCTTCGGCGCGCACGAGTCCACAGTGGACGCCGGACTGGCGCGGCCGACCGCCGTGCGCCGGGCCGCCGAGATGACCGGCGGGTTCCGGCCCGTCGAGAACGCCGGTCAGGCCGAGACCAAGGGCCGTCGGGCGGCGGCGACGGGTGCCGGGTTCCGGCCCGTCACGCCCGCCACCACGCGCCGGGCCGCCGACCACACCGGGTCGTACGAGCCGGTGTCCGCCGAACCCGCCGCGCGGTCGTCCGCCGAGGTGTCCGGGCGCAGGCGTGCCCCCGAGCCCGTCGCGCCCGAACCGGCCGGCGCGCACGCGGACGGCAAGTCGGTCAGCGAGCTGCTCGCCGCGTTCGGCGGGGCGGACTCGCCGCGGCGCAGGCGTCGGCGCGGCGAGGACTGACCCCCGGCCTACTTGTCGATGTCGCCGACGACCACGGCGAACGACCCGAGCACGGCCGGCAGGTCGTCCACCCGCGTGCCGGGCAGCAGGGCGGACAGGGCTTGGACGTTGTTGAACGACGGCGTCCGCAGCTTGAGCCGCCACGGCGTCTTCTCGCCGCGGGAGGCGAGCAGCACGCCGGACGTGCCCAGCGGCGCTTCGACGCGCGTGTAGACCGCGCCTTCCGGCGCCTTGATCGCCTTGGGCAGCCGCAGGTTGACCGGTCCGCCGGGCAGCCGGTCGAGGCACTGCGACACGAGCCGCACGGACTGCCGCACCTCGTCCACCAGGCACCGGACGCGGGCGAGGGCGTCCCCCTCGGACCGGACGACGGGCCGGACGTCCAGGTCGCGGTAACCGGGCAAGGGGTCGTCCCGACGCAGGTCGAGGTCCACACCGGACGCCCGCCCGATCGGTCCCGTGACGCCGAACGCCAGGGCCGCGTCCCGGCTGAGCACACCGATCCCTTGCAGCCCGTCGGGAATCGCGCCGGTGTCCACTGTGGACACTGCTTCGCGGACGCGATCGACCCACCCGGCGGGGACGTCCTCGCGGAGCCCGCCGATCCGGTTGAACATGAAGTGGATCCGCCCGCCGGACGCCTCCTCCAGGACGGTCTGGACGGCTTCGCGCCCGTCGGCGGCGACCTGGCCGGTGAGCGGGGTGAGGAAGACGAGGTGCGCCATGATCCGGTTCAGCTCGCACAACAGCGCCCGCAGGACCTGGGCGCGCGGGGGGACGTCCATGCCGGTCATGCGCTCGACGGCGAGGGCGACGGCGAGTTCGTTGCAGAAGGCGGCGAGCCAGTCATGGCGGTTGGCGAGCGTGAGGACCTGCCGGTAGTCACGGACCTCGAACAACTTCTCCGCGCCGCGGTGCAGGTGGCCGACGAGGGGTTCGGCGGCGGTGATCGTCTCGTCGTCGCGGACGGTCAGGCGGAGGCGGTACGCGCCGTGCGCGGACGGGTGCAACGGGCCGAGGTCCACGACCCGGTCCACCCCCAGGTGGCGCGCCCCGGCCCCGACACCAACGGTGATCTCCACAGCCCCATGCTCGCACGCCGGCACAGATCGCCCCTGCCGCGGCCTCCGGCCCCCGACACCATGCTCGCACAAGCCACCGACAAATCCCGGACCCCGCCGCCCCGGCCGCAACCCGCCCCGGCCGCAACCCCGCCCCGGCCGCAACCCGCCCCGGCCGCAACCCGCCCCCGCCGCAACGCGCCCCCGCC